>CAUZQF010000259.1:0-3845 GCA_963581905.1 Dehalococcoidia bacterium | reverse complement strand
CCGCACGTTTGTCGTTGTCCGACTTGTTGGCTGCCAGCACGATGGGCTTGTCCGTGCGTCGCAGGGCATCCGCCACATCTACGTCGCCGGGAGTAACGCCGGTGCTTGCATCTGCCAGCATGATAATGACGTCGGCGTCATCAATTGCCACCTCTATTTGGCCCTTGACCTGCCGCCATATATCCGTCTCTGGGAATATGTCCAGACCACCGGTGTCGACCAGGACAAAGGGATATTCACCCCAGATCGTCTCCACCATAACCCGGTCGCGAGTTGTGCCGGCGATGTCTGACACGATAGCTGTTCGTCTTCCTACCAGCCGGTTGAATAGAGTGGACTTTCCAACATTGGGTCTCCCCACGATGGCCACCAGGGGCTTGATGCTCGATACCATTACTTAACTCTGTTCCTCTTCTTCTTCTTCTCTTCGCTTAATTGGACTTGGTCTATGAAAATAGCTCGGCAAGAATCGCCTTTTGGGCGTGGAGCCGATTTTCGGCCTGGTCAAATACGACGGACCTCTCGTGGTCAATCATCCCGTCGGATATCTCCTGGCCGCGATATGCTGGCATATCATGCATGAATACAAAATCAGACTTGGCGCCCTTCACCAGGCCCTCGTCCACCTTGTAGTCCTTAAATATCGGAAGGCGCTCTGCCTTCTCAGCCTCATGGCCCATGCTCACCCAGGTATCGGTGTAGACCACATCCGCGCCTGCCACCGCCTTACCAGGCTCCTCGAACCATTCGATTTTAGACTCGCTAACAACTGCCCTACGCTTTGCCTCATCAAGCACCGGCGCAGGCATCTGGTAATCCTTGGGAGACGCCAGAACAAAGTCTGTGCCGACAGAGGCGCAGGCTATGGCAAGACTAGATGCAACGTTGTTACCGTCGCCTATAAATGCCAGCCTCAGCCCGTCGAAGCTGCCCTTGTGCTCGTGAATCGTAAGCAGGTCCGCCATGGCCTGACAGGGATGCTCCAGGTCTGACAGCGCGTTCACGACAGGAATAGACGTATATTCGGACAGAATCTCCAGGCTCCTGTGGGAGTACACCCGGGCGATAATGCCATCCACCCAGCGGTCCAGTACCCTCGCTACGTCCTCTTCTGGCTCACGAGTGCCAAGGCCAACGTCGTCTTTGCTTAGATAAACGCACTGGCCACCTAGCTGTCGTATGCCAACTTCGAAGCTAACGCGGGTTCGCAGGGACGGCTTCTCGAATATCAGGGCGAATTGCTTGCCCTCAAGGGGTCGAGCCGTGGCATCAGCCTTCATGGCCTTCGCCTTCAGCACCATCTGAAGCACCTCTTCCGCTGAGAGGTCAGCCACAGACAGGAAATCCTTCCCTTTCATCTGCACTTCCTTGTTTTGTTTTTAGATATTGAGCTGGAACCGACGGAAAAAACCGCAAGCTTCTTGGTTTTGGCTTGATTCCTGCCATGCACGCTTAAAGAATTCTACTAGACCTAATATATCAGATATGGCGGGCCAGAAATATTTTCTGTGAGGCCTTATTTATCGCCCTTTCTTCATGCCAAGGCTTGAGAGGGCCAACCACTTCCATTACTATGCAGGAAACTCTGGCCTTTAATCACCTATTGCACTCTCACTGTTCCCGATCACAATCAACTCTTCTGTTGCAAAAATAGTCCCCCCGGAGCATACAAAAAATGAGAATCGCACTGCTTGGCATGGCCCATGAGACCAACACCTTTTCCAGGGTTCCCGCCACATACCAGGAATTTCAGCAGACCGGGTTTGTGCGTGGCCAGGAACTGGTCGACGAGTATAAGCAATCATTTCACACCAACGCCGGCTTTATGCAGGCCGAGGAAGAGTTCGGCTGTCAGGTCGTACCGCTTCTTTACACGCACGCTGGCCCTATAGGCACGATTACTAAGGACGCCTTCGACCGCATTGTTGGGGAAATGCTCCAGCTTCTACGCGACCAAGGACCCTGGGACGGCGTCTTCTTGTCTCAACACGGTGCCGCCGTCTCAGAAGAGTACCCTGACGCCGATGGGGAGGTCTGCCGCAGGGTGCGAGAACTGGTCGGCGCTAACGTTCCCATTGGCATGAACCTTGACCTGCACGCCAACGTCTCCCAAATGATGATCGACAACACCACGGTGACGACCTTCTACCGCACCAACCCTCATCTGGACGCCAAGGAACGCGCTCTGCACTGCGCCGAACTAATCGTAAGGACGATCAAAGGCGACATTAGGCCAGTCCAGGCCCTTGAGATGCCTCCGGTAGTCCTCAATATCGTCAAGCAGTTCACAGGGGAGGAGCCTATGCTTGGCGTGATGCGGGATGCCTCCGAAGCCGAAGCAAGACCCGGCATTCTGTCCACCAGCGTTGCGGAGGGCTACCCCTATGCCGACGTGGCAGAGATGGGCATGTCCTTTCTGGCCATTGCCGACGGCGACCTGCAAGCCGCCTCCGACGCCGCCAAGTGGATGGCGCAGCGAGCATGGGAGCGCAGGGCGGACTTCGTCGTGGACACGCCCTTGCCGCAGGAGGCCTTGGAACAGGCAGTGGCCACAGTAGCCAAGCCAGTTGTGCTAATGGACGTCGGCGACAACATCGGCGGTGGCAGCTCTGCGGACTCCACGGTCATTCTTGTCGAGGCGCAGCGCATGGGCATTCGAGGTCTGTTGCAAACGCTGTACGACCCGGAGGCAGTGCAGGCCTGCATAGCAGCAGGCGCAGGGTCCAACATCACGCTAATGGTCGGCGCGAAGACTGACGATATGCACGGCGTCCCTGTAGAAGTCACCGGCACTGTGCGGCTCATCTCAGACGGCAAATTCGAAGACCCAGAGCCCACTCACGGCGGATGGCGCTACTACGACGGCGGTCCCACAGTGGTCTTGGACACCACCGACGGCCACACCCTGGTCTTAAACAGCAAGCGCGTCGGCAACACGTCGAGACAGCAGATGTACGCGCTGGGCATACGTCCTGAGGAGATGGATCTGATCGTTGCCAAAGGCGTAGTCTCCCCCAGGCCTGCCTACGAGCCCATCGCCTCCAGGATTATCCTGGTGAACTCGCCCGGCGTAACCACATCCGACCTTTCGACGTTCCAGTACTTTAGGAGACGGGTGCCGCTTTATCCCTTTGAAGCGGAAACCAGGTATTCCTAAAATCCAGCGGAAGCATATAAATAAGCCCAAAGCCACCCCATTTCCTCATGGGCTATAATGCTTATCAGATCCATAGGGATTAGCTTACGTTTAAAGGAGTATTCGAGTGCACAAATTTAACTTAGGCGGCCAAATTCTTGGGGGCATAATACTCTTCGTTATAGGCCTGCTCTTGCTGACTGGCATCCTACAGGCTGTCATCAGCTTCGTTATCACCCTGTTAGGATGGTTATTCATCATCGCTGGAATTGTCATAGGCGTGATGGGAATAATTAAGTACTTCAAAAGCAGCGATTAGTTTTTCCAATCGCATTTTGTTTCAGAACGGGTATCGCCACAGCACGCATATGACAGAGAGAGGTGGACATGGGACTACTTTCTAGAATGTCAGTAGTAGTTAAAGCCAAAATGAACAAGATCGTAGACGATGCAGAGAACCCCAACGAGACTCTGGACTACGCCTATGAGAAACAACTGGAATCCTTAAAGAAGGTCCGCGAGAACATCACGAAGATGGTTACCGCCAAGCGCATGTTGATGAGCCAGGCGGACAAGGCCAAGAAAGACATCGTCGCCATTGATGCTAGGGCACGAAAAGCCATGGAGCTTGGCCGAGAGGACCTCGCCCGAATGGCGCTCCAGCACAAGCAGACTTCTCTCCTCCAGCTAGAGGGCCTGGACTCACAGA
>CAUZQF010000258.1:0-3863 GCA_963581905.1 Dehalococcoidia bacterium | reverse complement strand
TTATTGCACGTAATCAGTTTATTTAAAAGTGACCCGCTAATTTAGGGGGGCCACGCTCGTGGTTGAATGCCTTGTCCACCTGATGTAAAATATCGTCCACCACTGATATTTACGCTGGTAGTTGTCAAATATTAAGCAGATATGACATTTCCAAGGAGGTATTGAATATGCCGGATAATGATGTTGCTCTAATGGCTCATCTCATGCGCCGGGCAGGATTCGGATCCACCCGGGCAGAACAGGAACAGCTAACCGCCAAAGGTTATGAAGCTGTCGTGGAAGATCTTCTGAATCCAGAGGGGTTCGAAGAACTCGACGAGGATGTCTGGAAGCGCTACAACATGGAGTTGAGCTACCGGGACTCACTCGGGATACATATGGGCCGATGGCTTTTCCGTATGATAAACACTAAGCGCCCGTTAGAAGAAAAGATGACCCTCTTTTGGCATCACGTGTTCGCAGCTGGCTGGTATAAGAGCGAGCATACCCCATCCATCACCCAGCAGATTGACACATTCAGGGAGACGGGCATGACGGACCTGAACACGGTCTTGGTTGCCTTGTCCAAAGACCCGGCCATGAACTACTGGCTGGACAACTGCGAAAACCACAAAGACGAGCCTAACGAGAACTGGGGCCGAGAGCTCCTCGAACTGTTCTCGATGGGTGTCGGAAACTATACAGAGATAGATATCAAGAATGCCTCTCGAGCGTTCACGGGCTGGACCTTCGAGCAGCCAATTCCGCTTTATCCTTTCGGCAGCTACGGCTCCGCATTTAAGTTCGTCGAGGAAGACCACGACGATGGTGAGAAGACATTCCTTGGCGAGACAGGCAACTTCAATGGTGAGGACATCGTCGCCATTGTGGTGAAGCAGAAGGCCACGGCTCAGTTCATCGCCAGGCATCTGTACAACTTCTTCGTCGCCGATGAGCCTCAGGTCCCTTCTTGGGAGCTAGAGGCGCCTAATGACCCCGCTGCTATTGAAATGTTGGTGAAGTCGTATTTCGACAACGACGGCGAGATCAGGCCAATGTTGCGAACGCTGTTCAACTCCGACTTCTTCAAGGCTGCACAGCACAAGAAGGTCAAGAGCCCAGTCGAGCTTGTTGCCGGCACCATCAAGGCTGTTGGCACATTTAAGTTCCCAGAGCCTGACGAAGGACTGGCTGCTTTGGGCAGCACTACCACAGTCATGGGTCAGCAGCTAATGAACCCTCCGACGGTCGAGGGCTGGCATACAGGGCATGAGTGGATTGACGGTGGCACGCTGAACGAGCGCATTAACTTCGCCGTTAACCAGTTCAACGACCTGAGCAAGCCGGGCATCCAGGACATTGTTGATCGATTGAGCAAGCAGGGCGACAAGCTCTCACCTGGGGACTTTGTCGACTCTTGTCTGGACCTGGTGGGCCCTGTGCAGGCAACAGAAGCCTCGCGGACCGCGCTGATGCGTTACGCCGATGCAGCCGGAGACATCCGATTCGATAGCGATCAGGCCAAAAAGGAGAGCGCGGTGCACATAGGCCGTATGCTCCAGTTGATCGTCTCGACCAAGGAATACCAGTTCGCCTAGATTAGAGATCAGGCGGCTAACACAGTCACGTTATTAGAGAGGTAGACAAGCATATGCCAAAGAATGGGAAAGATCCGGTACTGGTAGTTCTCCAGATGTCCGGTGGCAATGACTTTATGCACACGCTGATTCCGTATACCAGTTCCACCTACTACGACAACCGTAAGTTGGTGCGAATCGAGCAGAAGGATGTTCTGCCGATAAACGATACCCTGGGCTTCAATCCTAACTTCGCCCCCATGAAGGAAATGTACGATGAGGGTATGGTCGGGATAGTGCAGGGGATCGGCTACCCCAACTCCAACAGGTCTCACTTCCGAGGCATGGATATCTGGCATACATGCGAACCAGACAAGGTCGTCATGGAGGGCTGGGTAGGTAAGGCCCTTAAAGAGATAGACCCCAATGGTGAGGACGAGCTCACTGGAATCAATTTCGGCATAGGTCTGCCTAGGGCTATGGCAGTTCCTGGAGTGCCGGTAACATCTGTAAACGACCTGAGCACTTATGGCCTCTTGACTGGCATAGCTGAAGAGGACCAGCGAGACCAGGCACTTCAGATATTCAAAGACATGTACGGTCAGGCCATTGGCACTGGCCCTGTTATGGAGTATCTCTCCCGAACAGGCATCGACGTTCTCCGTGGTGCGGACAGGCTAAAGGCGGCCCCTGCTCAGTATAAGTCCAACGTGGAATACGGCAGCAGTGGCATAGCAAAAAGCCTAAGGGACATCGCCAAGGTTCACACCGCTGGCCTCGGCACCCGCATCTTCTACACGAGCCACGGCGGATACGATACTCACGCCAATGAGAACCCAGCGCATCCCGTGCTACTGCAGGACATCTCTAGTGCGATTCGCGACTTCTTCGACGACCTGAAAGAGCACGACGCCGCGGACAACGTGGTCATGCTGGTCTTTACTGAGTTCGGACGAAGGGTCAAGGACAACGGCTCTGGCACGGACCATGGTTCAGGAGGAGGAGCTTTCCTCATCGGTGAGCCGGTTGCTGGCGGGCTGTACTCCGAGTACCCGTCCCTCAAGATCGAGGACTGGGCCAAGGGTGAGGATCTTGAGCACACCTTCGATTTCCGTGGTGTTTACTCCACGCTACTTGAGCAGTGGATGGGCATAGAAGCCGCGCCAATCGTTGGCGGTAACTACGAGCAGCTCAAGCCTTTCAAATAAGGCGGCAGACAACAGCAGCTAATAACGAGGTAATTCTATGGCTAAGCCATTTGCACTACTAAGGTCAGGGTTCCCATATCACATGACCATGGGCCAGCGACGAGTCACGTCGAACGCCGTGGACATGGCATTTGGGAAGGAAGGTCGGGTCTACATCCTTTGCAGGGGTGGACTGGGCCTCGAAATCAGGATAATTAACTGGGAAGACGATAACCTGGGCACCATCGGCACAGGCACCTTCCAGTGGCCCTCGTCGGTCTTGTGTGACGACGACGAGAACCTCTACGTCAGTGACGAGGCTAAGAACAAGGTCTTCGTCTTCAACAAGGATGGCGAACTAACCTCCGAGTGGGGCGTCATGGGCAGTGGAGATGGTGAGTTCAACCGACCGTCGGGCATGTCCTTTGACGGCGACGGTAACATCATCTTGTCCGACGTCTTGAACTCCCGAATCCAGAAGTACACCAAGGACGGAAAATTCATAAGCCAGTTTGGTGAAGAGGGAGATGGCGATGGCCAGCTCCGCATGCCTTGGGGCACCACCGTTGACGAAGACGGCAGCATATTCGTATCGGACTGGCGCAACGACAGGGTGCAGAAGTTTACTGCAGACGGCAAGTTCGTGATGAAGTTCGGCTCTTCCGGAGACGGCAAAGGCGAGTTTGATCGACCCACTGACGTTGCTGTAGACAATGACGGTGACATCTACGTGGCCGACTGGGGCAACAATCGAGTCCAGCTATTCGATAGCGATGGCAAATACGTAGAGACGTTTATTGGTGAGGCCAATCTTTCCATATCGGGAAAGCAGTATGTCCTGGCCAACCCAACCACCCTTCGCCTGAGGGAGATGGCCGACTTGGAGCCCACGAAACGATTGCGAGCGCCCGTTAGCGTAAAGGTTGACGACGAAGGCAGGCTTTTCATCACAGACTTCGGCTCTCACCGAATTCAGGTTTACAAGAAAGAGGCGTATCGGCTATCTGAGGACCAGATAGCACCAAAGCTGCGCAATCCAATTCTATTCACGACCTAGTCTAAGCGCGCAACGAGCATATAACTGGAGCAGGCCTGTACAGACCTGCTCCAGTTCTTTTTT
>CAUZQF010000257.1:0-3883 GCA_963581905.1 Dehalococcoidia bacterium | reverse complement strand
CATCGAAGATCAGGAAATTAGATTGGAATTTGATGAGTTCACGATGGTCCACGGCAGCCCGCGGGACCCGGTTTGGGAGTACGTTGTCTCTCAGCGGACAGCACTGGCTAGCTTCCGGCACTTCGACACATTCTGGTGCCTACTTGGCCACTCTCACATACCCTTCATCTGCCATTCAACCAGCGAAGAAGAGGTGACCTTCGTAGAATTCCCGCTGGACGTAGAACTGACGCTGAAAACTAATCGGCTTATTATTAATCCTGGCTCCGTTGGCCAGCCTAGGGACGGCGATCCCAGGGCCAGTTTTGCCGTCTACGACTCTGATCGCTCCACCATTGTTCATCACCGCGTGGAATACGATATTCGGGCCACTCAGGATAAGATGCGAGCGGTAAATTTGCCCGCTCCTCTCGTTGACCGGTTGTCTGCTGGCCAGTGACCCTTTAACGAATAGGCGCAAGAACACTCTAAGAAAATAAAAATAGGCGGTGGCTTCAAAAACCACCGCCTATTAATTCTAAGCAGTATATAGAGGACGAGAATTACTCTTCGTCGTCCTCTTCGTCGTCCTCTTCTTCTGGCTCATTAGCAGTTGCGAACGCCGCGAATCCTGCCGCCGGTGCCTGAGCCATTAACCCGCCCTTTCCTCGGCCCGGTCGCCGTGGCAAGTCGTCAATGGCCTCTTTTGTCTTGGCAATGTCATCAGTGTTCTTTAGGTTCACTACAAGACCGGCGACTCCGCCATTTCTCAGCGCCTCAAGCTCGGCTTTTCCCAGGTCCGCTGGGGAGGACATGATGAACATCATGCCTACCATGCCCCTGATGACCTCGATGTCTATGAGCCGTTGTACCGTCAGTGGGGAGACGCTTTCGGCAGGTGTGAAGAGTGCGCAGTCCACGGACAGCATGTGAATTGCCTGCCCCTGGTCCTCGTCTAGCTCCGAGTTGATTGCAATAATCTTCCCCATGTCCTCGTCGTTCAACAGCCCGGCAGAGGTGTTCTCCGGGTCGAACACGATGAAGTCGCAGCCCTTTTCCTTGAAGTTGGCCGCCTGCTCGTCGCTCACTGAACCTACTCGTACGCCCCACAGCCTGTCTTTGAGGGCTTCGCTGACCTTATCCAGGGCCTTCTCGTTGGTCGGCGCCACAATAACCACTATGGCGTCTGTTTTCGCATCAGCCAACTTCGGGTCCTTCTCCAGGTCCTCTGCGCTGGCCTGACCGATCAGCAGCATTGAAGGGTTGGTTTTGGCCTTCTTTGACGTACCAAACCCCAATGGCTCTGGAGTTACTTCCCCAGTTTTTTCCAATAATTCGACGAATTTACTCATCGTTACCTCAAGCAAAGATTAACTTGCGGCCAGATTCTATGCCAAAACTAGCCTGTGACGAAAATTGTCCCAAATGTGAAGATCAACCTGTTAGGTATAACACGATTCTAATTGAAGCAAAGTCCCAGTTCAAGCAACGTACTTGCCATTAATGACGCGCAGTATTACCCTGTGGCTGTCCATTTTGCGGTGTAATGTATGCGATTCGGAGCAGCCTCTTGAAAGTAAATCCAAGTACGTTCGAAAACTTCAGTCGCGTCCTCACCGGCGTGATCGTGCCCCGGCCTATCGCCTTTGTTTCCAGTATTTCCCCCGACGGCATAGCCAATCTGGCGCCCTTCTCCTTTTTCAATGCAGTGTCGTACTCTCCGCCGACCATCGTATTTAGCGCGGCCAGGCACGCGGGATGGAAGGAAAAAGACACCTTGGCCAACATCGAAGCCACCGGGGAATTCGTCGTCAACATCGTATCTGAAGAGATAGCAGAGGCAATGAACAAGACCGCTGCGGAGTATCCTGCTGATGTCGATGAGTTCGAGATCGCGGGCCTGACGGCAGTGCCTTCGGACACCATCAAGTCGCCAAGGGTGGCGGAGTCGCCAGTCAGCATGGAGTGTCGACTGAACCAGGTGGTGGAGATCGGCGAGGGTGACAACTCCCACGGACTGGTGATTGCAGAGGTCGTCTTGCTGCATATCCGAGACGACGTCATTAATGGTCACCGAATCGACCAGCAGAAGCTCAAGCCTGTCGGTAGGCTAGCCGGTAGCATGTACTGCACCACTCTGGACACCTACGAGATGCTTCGGCCTAATTACGATCCTGGACAGGGTTAGTCCTACACCTGAATTTATGAACTCAACTGCAAGACAGAGCTGCCATAATCTAAAAGAAGAGAGAATTCGAATTTGGAAGCTAAACAGTTTGAAGGTGAAACACTTCAATATCTGGCATTAGAGCCGGACGGCTACGACTCCACTTTGAGTTACCCAATGATTATCCTTCTTCACGGCTATGGCGCAAGCATGCGTGATCTCACAAGCTTGTGCCCTGCCATACACTCAGAAGGCTATATCTACATATGTCCCAACGCGCCGATATCTGTGGAGATCGGCAACGGCATGTCTGGCTACGCCTGGACGCCTCCTCGCGACGAGCGCGAAGACGAAGACTTGGAACTGGCGGCTGAAAAACTAGCGGTGCTCGTCAAAGAGGTAACGTCTGCCTACAAAATTCAGCCGGGACGGGTATTGCTGGGCGGCTTCTCTCAGGGCGGCATGATGACCTATCGCTGTGGCCTTCCCAACCCCGACTTGTACATGGGCCTGTTTATACTGAGCGGTGTGGCGCCGGAACTGGACCTGCTACAGGAGATGCTGCCGGAAGATAGGTCGCAGCCGATATTTATCGCGCATGGCACCTCCGACCATATGGTTGCCATCGCCGAGGCTCGATCAGCCCATAGCTTTCTTGATGCTGAAGGTTATACGACGATCTATGGGGAATACAGCATGGGCCACGAGATCAACCAGGATGTCTTGGGTGACCTCATTCCTTGGATTCTGGAAACACTCCCCCCTGCTGTCTAACTCAGTCCTACTCTGGCTGGACCGCTGTTGGACCGGAGCTAAGATCGTCAGCAAACGTCGTGACTTAGAATATTGAGAATCAGGCCCTTGCTGAATTATGCCTATTTGAAATTATTGGAGGCGAGATGCCGAAACTAGCACTTCTTGATGATTACCAGAGCGTTGCAATGAAATCCGCCGACTGGTCTACGCTGCCCGACGGTTGCACAGTGGAGGCCTTCTCCAACCATCTCGCCGACGAGGACGCCGTAGCCGAAAGGCTAAAGGACTTCGAATTCGTGATGGCCATGCGAGAGCGCACGCCGTTCCCGAAAAGCCTTCTCGAGCAACTTCCCAACCTCAAGATGCTAGGCACTGCCGGCGCGCGCAACGCTTCTATCGACATGCAAACCGCCACAGACCTGGGTATAGTCGTCTGCGGCACTCGCGGCACACCCAGGGCAACCATGGAGCTGACGTGGGGCCTCATTCTCGGTCTGCTGCGCAAAATACCCCAGGAGTTTGCCGCCACAAGAGCCGGCGCGTGGCAGGAGACTCTCGGCGAAGGTCTGGACGGCCGGACCATTGGTCTGCTCGGCCTGGGTCGTATCGGAGGGCAGGCGGCTGAAGTTGCCAAGGCCTTTCATATGAACATCATTGCCTGGAGCCAGAACCTGACTGCGGACCGCGCACAGGAGTGTGGCGCGACGCTGGTGAGCAAGGATGAATTATTCTCGCAAGCAGACATCATCTCCATTCACCTGCAACTTAGCGACCGCACCAGGAACCTTGTGCAGGCGGAGGATCTGGCCAGGATGAAGCCAACTGCCTACCTTGTTAATACATCCAGGGGGCCGATCGTGGACGAGGCTGCTCTGGTCGACACACTTAAGCGCAAAGCCATCGCAGGTGCTGGCATAGACGTTTACGAGGTTGAGCCGCTGCCTTCCGGGCACGTGTACCTCAGCCTGGACAACGCGCTGC
>CAUZQF010000256.1:0-3916 GCA_963581905.1 Dehalococcoidia bacterium | reverse complement strand
CTTAGGAGGCGAACGTGACAGTCAACACGGCTAAGCAGAAGATGTTGAACGGTGAGCCCGCTATAGGCGTGGAGGTAAATCTTGGGTCACCGCTATCGGCGGAGCTACTCTCTCCCCTGGGATTCGACTTCATACTGGTCGACAACCAGCATGGGGCTTGGGAGGACGAAGGCTCCATGTATGCCTTCAGGAGCATTGGCCTGGGAACAGCCATGCCGATGGCCCGTGTCCGTAGAAACGAGTTCGGTGCCATCGGACGCCTCCTCGACAGGGGAGCAATGGGGATCGTCGTGCCCATGGTCAACTCAGTTGAAGAGGCGAAGGCGGCTGCAGAGGCCACCAGGTATCCGCCTATTGGCGGGCGCTCCGGAGGGGCATTCGGTACGGGGTTCCTTGGTCCCGACTACATGAGTTGGGCCAACGACGAGATATTCGTGGCGATTCAGATCGAATCTGTACGGGCAGCGGAGCAAGCTGAACAGATCCTGGCCGTTGATGGCATCGACGGATGTTGGATTGGGCCGGGCGACCTAAGCATGTCCATGGGGGTAGACCTGGCCACGGAAAAGGGCAGAGAGGCCCATGAGGCCCTGATATTACAGGTATTTGAGGCCTGTAAGAGAGTCAACAAGATCCCCGGCATATACACTCCCAGCGCCTCAGAAGCACTGAGACGCGCCGACCAAGGAGGGCTCTTCATGACGTCGGGTGGCGACGGGCCCTGGGTAGTTGAAGGGGCCAAGGAGACGCTGAGACAGCTAGGTCGGCTGGACTGACGCCGCCGGATTGATTGCCGATCTTTGTTCCAGATATGGTGAAAACGAGAAACGATGCCCTTAAGAAGCACCCATCGCCTGTTTTCGGCAGAAGTCTGACGTCAATACCAACCTTTAGTGCGCTCGCCAATCGCGACTTCAGATTGATGTGGTCGTCGAATGTATTGTCGTATAACGCGCGCTGGATGCAGATGTTCATTCTGACCCTGTTCGTACTGGAACGAACGGGATCACCGTTCTTTGTCGCACTGGTCGGCTTTTTCGGAATGGTGTCGATGCTGGTGCTTGGGCTGTTCGGCGGCCTCCTGGCAGACAAAGTTTCACGCAAGCATTTACTTATCGCGACTCAAACGGCGAATTTGGTTGCCGGCTTGGCAATGATGATTCTGCTATTCGCGGAGATCGGACTCGCATACAGATTTCTCCCGTTCTGGTTTGCATACGTTATTTTGCTAGTTTCCGGAACAGGGTGGGCTCTCGATATGCCTTCACGCAGATCGATAGTGTTTGATCTGCTTGGCAAAGAGCAAGTGACAAAAGGAATTGCCACTGACTCAATAGGCATGCACTCCAGCATGATGCTCGGGCCGATTCTTGCGGGCGTCCTAACGTCCTCGATCGGATTTAGCGGTGGATACTTGGTCATCACGGCGTTCTATTTTGTATCGGTGGTTTTGATGGCACTAGTTAGGGTGCCAAAGTCAAAGTCCACGATTGAACGATCAGACATTACCAGAAATTTGATGGAAGGATTCAAGTACGTAAGGCAAAACGAGACAATTCTGGCCACGGTCCTTATAACCATACTCATGAACGTACTGTTATTCCCTTACCAGCAGATGGTTCCTATTATCGCGACAACGGTTCTTCGCATTGAACCATGGCAAATAGGATTCCTAATGGGTGCGCAGGGGGTTGGTTCGCTTGCCGGGGGAATTATGATTGCCTCCGCATCGAACATTCGCAATCATGGACGTATTTATCTCTATGGCTCTCTCCTTGCACTAAGCATGGTGCTCTTGTTCTCGTTTTCCAACTGGTACTCCTTGTCGCTTTCGTTACTCATAATACTGGGACTTGGTTCGGCAGGATTTGGCACTATGCAGTCCACGATCATCATTTTGGTGGCCAAAGACGAGATGCGAAGCCGCGCGCTTGGGGTGTTAACCTTTGCGATTGGAACGGGACCGATCGGCGCATTGATTATCGGTTCAGTCGCGGAAAGCATAGGCCCGCGGAATGCGATAGGCATCAACGCGATAGCAGGGCTTCTGACGGTCGGACTGGTGGGACTTCTATTCTCGTCCCTGAGGAAAGAGATCACCGAGGACAGCCCCTCAGAGGGAGAACCTGCCTCGACACCTTCCAATCAATCATCCGTTGAAGGAGGGAGAGAGTAGGTGTAGAGGTTTACGCTTCGCTGCTATCATCTTCCAAGTTTAACTTGCTGATGAACGCATCAGTTATTAGGTCCCACGTCCCACTGAGAGGCGCAAAAGGAGGAAGACCTCGCGACCTGGCTGCTTCATAAGGGATGGATCGTCGAGTCGATAACGCAGGTCAAGCACCTGGCGATGACATGAAGCATCCGGGAGGTCGCCTAACGCATTCCCGAGCGGCACCAATTCCGTATTCACCGACCTGATCAGCTAAGCCATACTCACTCTGCCAGCACAGCATCCACCATCCTTCATACATGTGGATATTGACATATATGTCTGTATACTGCACTGTATAGCTTATCATGATTCAATATTGTGTAAAGGCGTATTAAATTGACTAACGAAAATCAAAATTCCTCCACCTTGATGGGGCCGGCCGAGGTCGCAAGATACCTGGACGTCAAAGAGAGAACAGTCTATTTGTGGGCTCAGCAAGGCAAGCTCCCTGCCTTCAAGGTCAGCTCGGTGTGGCGGTTCCGTAAGGCCGATCTGGACATATGGCTGGAGAGCACACGCTCCGGCCCATCGCTGACAGATATAAAGCCACTCACCCCCTATGTAGAGCCTAAAAGGAGCAGGTGGAGGCTCCGGCAAGACGAAGAGCAGGCTGACCAGGCGCTGGTGGATGCTTGCAGGGCCTATATCGAAACCACGCTCAAGGCCGTGGGCCGCGAGGTGTTCCTCGTTGAACAGTTCGAGGACAGGTTCGGCGCCGATGTGGTCAGGACGGTGATCAACCAGCTCAAAAAAGAGAAGAAAATCTCAGAAGACGAACACGACGGGCTTAACGGCGAAAAAGTGAAGGTAATCAGCGAGAGGAGCTAACAATGGGTATCTTGGGATTCGGCGGCGTGACCAAAATTGAGGACCTGAAGACAAGTGACCTGAAGAAAGAGCGGCTCACACAGGAGGTAAAGCAGGACCAGCTGCTGGTGAGGCTCAGGCATGCCCAGGAACAGCACGACACCCTGCTGGACATGGCATCTGAACCTGGCCTCAGCGACGCCGAAGTGGACGTCGCTGCATACAAGATGAGCCAGATATCCAAGGCCAGGGACAGGTCGGAACAGGAACTACAGCATGCCCTGACGAGAATGACCGTTATAGACTCGACCCTGGACATCATCAACCAGAGGCAGGAGCTCCAGCAAAAGGGCATATGGAAGAAGATCAACGAGATACCTGAAGAGGAGATGGAGTCCCAGCTCGAGGCCCTGGCCGTTGAGCGCAAGGAGAGCCAGATCAACCTCAACAGCATCGTTGAGATGTTCGACGTCGACCGCCAGAGCGTGCAGGCGCAACGCAGCCCGGACTTCCGCCGGAGCAGAGAGGCCATCATGACGAGAAGACAGCAAAAGTCCGACTAGCCCAGAAACTGGAGGCCGAAGACAGAACCTAACGATGCTGGAACGAATTGACCGTTACGAACTGAAGGAGCGCATTGGGGCAGGCGGACAGGCCATCGTCTACCTCGGGGAGGACACGCTCCTCGAACGGACCGTCGCGGTCAAGGTGCTCAACCAGGTTGTCTCCCTGGAGAGGGCTTACGTCGATGCCATTATGCGGGAGGCCCGGCTTGCCGCAGGGCTGTCCCACCCCAACATAGCGACGGTCTATGACTTTAAGATCGACAGGGACTACGCCTGCATCGTAATGGAGTATTTCCCCAACAGCCTGAACAAAGAGATCGCCCGCAGC
>CAUZQF010000255.1:0-3923 GCA_963581905.1 Dehalococcoidia bacterium | reverse complement strand
ACTTGGCCCGCTGGACTTTCGCCTGAAGAACGCCTCGCGCCCCGGTGATCTTATGCCCGACAGCGTGGAGCTTCCGTCCGTTAGTCTAGTCGATCTTATTGAGAAGGCCAAGGCGCATCCATGTTGGACGACGCCCCTCAGTGAAGGTCGTGCCAATACGAGAACTGGCCGGGGTATGGCCCTGGGGCTCTGGACAATGCCTGGCGGCACTGAGAGCTGCCACCTCTCCCTGAACGGAGATGGCTCTGTCAACCTTACGTTGGGCAGCGTGGACATCTCGGCTACGCGCACCAGTATGGCAATGGTCGCGGCGGAGAGCCTGGGCCTGGAAATGGAAGACGTCCACGTAGTCGTCGGCGATACCAGTACGGTGGCCTACAGTGACGGTAGCTCTGGGGACAAGGTCACATACGTGATGAGTAAGGCCGTCACGCAAGCGTGTTCAGATTTGCTAGGAAAACTGAAGATGCGGGCGGCGGAGGATTTTGGGGTAAAGTTCCGCGACGTATTGTACGACCGCAAGCGATTTTGGGCAGATGGCGTTCCCGAGTTAGAGGTGTCTCTTGGTGCTCTAGCGTTGAGGTCTGTTCGAGGCGAGGGCGCTTTGACAGGCTCGGCCAGTGTTAGCGAGAGCTTTTCGAGTGTTGCCATTGCGCCTAACGCGGCGTTGCATGTGGCCGACGTAGAGGTGGACTCGGAAACGGGTAAGGTGGATATTCTGCGTTACACGACTTTTCAAGACGCTGGCATGGCAGTAAATCCGATTCAGGTAGAGGGCCAGATGCAGGGCGGCGCGACTCAGGGTATTGGCTGGGCGCTGTCAGAAGGATACGAGTACGACGAAGCGGGCAGCATGGAGAACGCTACTCTGCTGGACTACCGTCTTCCCACTGCAGTTGATGTGCCGTTGATCGCTACGGAGATCCTCGAGATACCCTCCGCTGATCACCCGCTTGGCATTCGCGCCGTGGGACAGGTGCCCATAGTGCCGCCCGCCGCAGCACTAGCCAACGCCATTCACGATGCCGTTGGCGTTCGAATGTCTGAGCTACCCATGAATCCCCAGCGGGTTTTTGGGGAAATTCAGGCCAATCAATAGCCTGGTGTCTGGTCAGTCCTAGGCCATGCCGTCGTCAGTCCAGGCCTTGGCCACGTCGATGCAGCGCATGAACTCTACGTCGCTATGGCCCTTAATATACTTGATGAGCTTCTCCAGGACCATCATCTTGGCCAGACGACCGGTAGTGTGCGGATGCATGTTCATGATAAGCGCGCTGCCGTACTGATAGGCGCCGTCGAACTCCATCTCCCAGGCCTTGTAAACGTCCTGCGGTGTGTTCATGGAGCCGCCGGTCCGGTTGTAGGCGTAGTAGTGGGCGTCGCCCTGTGCCCAGTCGTTGGGAATCTCCACGATGCGCCCGTTGGGAGTATCCACGAAGTAAGGGGAGTCGTGGCCCATCAGGCTGGAGTCGTAGGTGAAGTTACGCTGCGTCAGGAAGCCCAGGGTATGCTTGCTGGCCTCCAGCGATGGCGACCGAAATCCTAACACGCGGTCTCCAGTGATGCCCTCCAGAATGCCCATGGCCTTGTCGAGAATGCGCTCCTCTTCGTCCGGCTCCAGGGTGGCAGGCGGCTCGTGCAGGTAGCCGTGCGCGCCGATTTCGATGCCCCGGCCGTGTATATCTTTGACCAGCTCCTCGTTGCGCTCCGCCGTGTAGCCTGGGACGAAAAAGGTCGCAGGAACGTCGTACTTGTCCAGCAGGTCAATGATTCGCCTGGCCCCGACTCGCAGTCCCAACTCGTTGCGGGACATCACAGACGGCTGATCGGCAGCGTCGGGGTTGCGATTCAGCAGCGCCGACACCCCATCAAGATCGAAAGTCAGCATCACCATGCACTTGGTATTGCCGGGCCAAATTCCAGACATATCTTTCCCCCAAAACATAACGGTATTTTCGTAGCGCAACCGCCTCTTGGCCGAGGTCCGTGGCCCTGTTAGCGACTGCGCTGACGATTATACAGTCACGCCGAGGGAATGTCTGCTTTGCGTTTTCCTGATCTGAACAGGTCAGAATACCCGGTAAGCATCTGATTTTTGGGTGTATTTCTGTAGAGTCACTTATAGCGATACTCTGCGCTTGGCTGTTCCGCTACAATCTGCGGGTGACTTCGTCCGGCCCTCCTCCAAAGCCTCAGACCTGGATGCACCGCCTACCCTTCTTTTACGGATGGGTAATCTTGGCAGTGGCTGGCCTCGGCATGTTCATATCCGGCCCTGGCCAGACCTACGTCGTTTCCATATTCGTCGACCCTATGCTGGAGGAACTGGGTTGGAGCCGCACACTATACGCCGGGCTATATACGGGAGGCACCATAACAGCGGCGACGCTGGTGCCGTTCATAGGCAAGCTGCTGGACAGATACGGCGGACGGGTGATGCTGGTGGCGGTGGCGCTGGTGTTTGGCGTGGCCCTTCAGCTGATGAGATTTGTTGACGAGCCCTTTCAGCTTTTCTTTGGCATCCTGGCCATTCGAACTCTAGGTCAGGGCTCACTGGGACTGATCTCGACAACGCTGACGGCCATGTGGTTCGTGCGAATGCGTGGAAGAGCCATGGCCATCATGGCGCTGGCCGGGCCAGCCAGTCAGGCTGCGTTCCCTATGCTGGCCTTCTTTCTTATCGCGACGCTGGGCTGGCGCATCACGTGGGCCGTTCTGGGCCTGATAGTCTGGATTGCCCTGGTGCCGACCGGCGTGCTGCTGACGCGACGCAGTCCTGAGGCCACCGGCATGCTGCCCGACGGCGACAGGCTTTTGTCGGACAGCGCGTCTGGCGGTGCAAGTGAGCGTAGCCAGGACTGGACTTTGAGTGAGGCCGTTCGTACCAAGTCCTTCTGGGTGCTGATGGTCGTGGGCTCGTCGCTGTCCATGATTAGCACGGCGCTGGCCTTTCATCACATCTCGTTGATTGTAGGCAAAGGCCTGGGAGTAGGCTTGGCGGCTGGCGTGCTGAGCTTCACTGCGCCGATGATGGTGGTAGGCACGATTATGGGAGGATACCTGGCGGATAAGGTGCCCAATCGTTTCATATTGGCAGCAGGTCAGGTGGGACTTCTGCTTACCATGCTGTGGGTGTTGAACGTGACGGAGCCATGGCAGGCCTTCGTTTACGGTGGTATGATGGGTCTGACTCAGGGGACGGTTATGACGGTAACCAACGTCATCTGGCCCAACTACTTCGGGCGGGCGCACATCGGCAGCATTCGAGGCGTCGCTAGCTCTGCGATGGTGTTCTCATCTGCGCTGGGTCCCCTGCCCTTTGGGTACATATTCGATCGAACGGGTGGCTACAACGTCGCCATACTCGCGTTCCTTGGCCTGCCGATAGCCTGCGCCCTGCTGAGCCTGCTAGCCGTCCCGCCGGTGAAGAAATTTTTGTATACAAAGTAGAGGCTGGATAAAAGGGCGGGCACTATTGACTGGCCTTGCCCTATTTCATTCCGAGGGGAGAGAGGAATCTAAGGCGATTCATCGTCCGCTGGCGTACGCCTCAGATTCGTCGTCGTTCCTCCTCAGAATGACATTAGTGAGGAGCCTCCCTTTAGTCCGAACCGCCGTACTTCGCCTTGAACGCCTGCCACTGCTCCTCGTCCTCGATCACCGTGCCCTCCGGCAGCGTCGCGCCTACCGGAGAGGATGCTTGTGCAAGCTGTTGGTTTGTAACGGTGGCCCGCCTCAGGTCGGCATCCCTCAGGTTGGCCCCCCTCAGGTTGGCCCCCCTCAGCACGATACGTTCCAGGAGGGCGACTGGTTTTGGGCCGTTAGGCTGGGTATCGTCGTTACCGTCCTGCGCCATGCGACGGCCTATCAGATCTGCATCCCGCAAGAACCCAAATACGGCATTTCTGTGGTCGATGTTCGCC
>CAUZQF010000254.1:0-3968 GCA_963581905.1 Dehalococcoidia bacterium | reverse complement strand
TTGGGGGGCATTGGCGCACAGCATACAGCTTGAATACGCCTTTATCAACAGCCTCATTATCGATCTGAACATTAACTGGAGGGCCTACCAGTTGGTGAAAGCGCCATCGTTTCTGCGCAATTGAGGCGTCCAACCGGTAAGGTCTGCTCGATGCGCCTCCGCGAACGCCTCGTCAAAATCGACTCCCAGTCCAGCGGTGTCTGGCGTGACAAAGGCGTAACCGTCCTCCCAGCCTATCTGCGTCGGGAACAGGTCGGTGGCAAAACTGCCAGGCCTGCGAGGCATCTCCTGCACACCAACGTTGGTGGATGCCATGCTCAGGTTCACGCACGCCGCTGCACTAATAGGGCCTAACGGGTTGTGGGGCACTATGTCGATGTAATGAGTCTCCGCCCAGTGCGTAATCTTGAGCGCCTCTGTGATGCCACCTACTATGCACAAATCTATGCGGGCGTAGTTTATAAGCTCCTCTTCGATGACCTCCCGGAAGGCCCACTTGCTGGCCCACTGCTCACCGGCGGCGATGGGCAGGGAGACGTGCCGCGCCAGTGTGCGATAGCTACCAGGATTCTACGAGCGCAGCGGGTCCTATATGAAGTATGGCCGATAAGGTTCCAGTGCCTTACACATCTGCACGACATGGGCCGTATCCAACCTGGTATGCACATCGAAACAGATCTGAATATCCGGTCCGACGGCCTCGCGAACCCGTGCCATCTGCTCCTCTGCAATTCGAATCGATTCCACAGGCTCCAGCGGACCGGTGCCCTGTTGTTCGAATTGGGGGTATGTCTCCGGCTGGCCCCAGCGCACGAACTTCCAGCCCTCTCCCACGTGGCGAACGCAGTTCTCAACCAGCGTGTCGATGGTGGGTCCTTGCGCGTGCGGGTAGCAGACCACCTTGTCGCGGACTGGTCCGCCCAGCAGCTTGTACACAGGCATGTTCAAGAACTTGCCCTTGATGTCCCATAGGGCGATATCGATGGCGCTTATGGCACAGCTGTACACCTTGTCCGCAGGAAAAAGCCGCCTCGATACATGTGCTACCACAGGCGCTCTGTGCTGAAAGGGTCCTCGCCTATGACGATCTGCGAAAGATGCTCGAAGGCCTTCTCTATGGCGCCGCTCCAGTTGCGTATGCCAATCTCGCCAAGTCCGTACACGCCCTCGTCGGTCTCCACCTTGACGATGAAGTAACCCCGTTCGCTGTCTTTCACCGGGTAGCTCTTTATATTTGTGACTTTCATTCCAACGCACCTGCTTTCAGAACTTGGTTGCTTTGCCAAAGCGATCGAGAGAATCGGCCCTAACATAGCCCACGTATTGTTGAAGGTCAACGTCGGTAGATGTCATTTACTTATCAAGGATCCGGCAGGGACATGGCAGGGGATCGGGGGTTAGCGAGACATGTGTTGTCTTCGCCGTTCTGATAGACTTTGATGCATGGAAACTCTTGAATTTGAAAAGCTGGTACGGCAGGTAATCAGCGAGATACCTGCCGGATTAAGACAGTTCATGGACAACGTAGACGTGCTGGTTGACGAGCGTCCGTCCAACGATCAGTTAGTCGGCTCTGGCATCGAAAAAGACCAGGTTTTGCTGGGTCTCTACGAAGGCCTGCCGCTGACGGAACGCGAAGACTACGGCAACGTGCTGCCGGACAGGATCACGATTTTCCAAGAGGGAATCGAGGGATGCTGCACCAGTGATGAGGAGATACTCGCTGAGGTGCGGGAGACCGTGGTGCACGAGATCGCCCATCACTTCGGCATTAGCGACGAACGGCTGAAAGAGCTAGGTATCTAACTGATCTAGCTGCCTGGGCCGAACAGGTCCTCGATGTCTTGCTCCACCTGCGCCGCAACCTCTACCTCGTCCTTGAAGCCAAGCTCCTTGTAGGACTCTGGTGTGCCATAGTCCCGCGTCTTGATCACCACAGGCATAGGGACGGAGTGGCCAAAGACCAGTGCCTGCTGTTTGGACTCCAGTCTGGCCAGCACCGATCGCAGTTTTCGGCTTCCTGACACCCCTGTAAGCACCGCGTCTGTGTCCTTGTCGTTGTCCAGAAGGCAAGCAATCTTCGTACCAAGCTGGCTCATCACCTCGTCATCGATGCCGCTGGGCCGCTGGTCCACAATCAGTAGCGTGACGTTGTACTTGCGCATCTCCCGAGCGATGTTGCCGAAAATGGTTTGGTCGGCCAAGGCGGGGCTGAGGAACTTGTGCGCCTCCTCTATGGTGATTACCAGTGGCCTAGGCTCCTGGGTAGGGTCGCCCATGGCAATCTCTTTTAATTCCACGTACCGATCGTAAATCCGGCGGGTAAGCAGGTTTGCTACAAGCATGTAAGCGGCCAAATTGTTGCCATACCGCCCGAACTCCAGTACCACGTGCATTCCTCTATCTAGATATTGAAGGATCTGGTTGAAGGAGTTGTGGCCCGTATTGTTGTCAATAAAATCGAAGTTTTGCAGACGGGAAAGGCGATTTTTTAACGCACTCAGTGCTCCGTTGTGAACGTTAATTCTAGTGGCGAGTTCGTTGAACTCATCTCCTCCAGGTAATTCCAGAAACTTGCTGAGCCAGTTCTTTCCAAACTCCCGCTTAAGAGAATTCGCGGCGTCGGCTGCCACAGGGGAGAGGCCCAAGGACTCCTGCAATATGAGAATGTCTTCAGGCTCGATCTCGTCGTAACCGATGCGAACGACGTAATCAGGCGTCAGGCCGCGCCGTCGAGAGCTCTCGTCGTCCAGCGAGAAGACAGCGACTTTGGATGAGAAGAGCTGCTTCAGCCCTTTCACCTCGTATGAGCCCTCACTGGTGCCCTTCCAGCCGTACTCGCCGTGCATGTCGAAGACCAGGTTGCTGGCCGTGCCGTTCTGGAGAATGCCGATGAGTAGCAGCCGAGTCAGGAAGGTCTTGCCCGTGCCGCTTTTGCCAAATACACCGTTGCTGCGCTTTATGAACTCCTCGATGTTCAGGCACAGCTTCGTCTCCATGTCCAGCGGGTTGCCGATATAGAAGTGGCTGTCGTCCTCGCTGCCGAAGATCTTCTGTATGTCGTCCTCTGATGCCGTGGCGACTTTGGAGAAGTGAGGTGGAATGGTCTTGGAAGGCATTGGGCCGTCCATAGCCTCAACAGGGTCGTTGCTCAGCGTCAACATGGGCTCCACTGTGATAGTGCCGTAGGCGGTGGTCCCGGACACGACGTCGAAAACGAAGGGATTGGAGACGTCCGGAGGTGTGAGGCGCAGGCTAGGGTCAGTGGAGTTCAGTGATACGTCGGTTAGGACGCCGAAGAACTGCAGGTCGCGTCCCTGAATGTTTATGAACGTGCCGACCTTGACCTTCTCTATAGACGTGTTTCCGTCGAGGCGCACCTCCATGCCTTCGGTGAGCGACCCCGACACCACCATTCCCATTGACCGTCGCTGTTCGCCTCCCAGACCTTCGTCGGCATGCCAACCATTGCCGTCGTTCAGGCCTTGCTCGTTTTGTGGCTGGTCAGCATTGTCATCAAAAAGGCTCATGAGGACATTCTCCTGAGGACGTTGTTAAGTCGAGGTAGCTGGCCAGCCATTAGTGTGGCCAACGCCTTGCCCGCATTTACAAGAAACTCGCGGTCATCATCGTGGCAGGCGCCAGCGATGCGCAAAAACGAGGCGATCACATCGTCCTGCGCGTCAATTGGAGCCGATAGCAGCACTGGAAGAAAGTCCAGCGATTCGCTAAAGGCCCAGACTTCTTCGGACTCGCACTGGTAGACAAAGGAGTGGATCCTTGGCGGAAAAGGAGGGAGGTAGCGGCGGGTAGTCTCGCCGTCGTTATACCCGACGATAACCGCCTGAAACTGCGTGTAAAGCAGTCGGTTTAGCTGCGGGTTGTCCTGGTAAATCTCGTCTTCGTTTTGCGCGTCGCGCCCGCGAGGTATGGCATGCCTGGACGGGTCGATGCTCTGGGTAGAGACG
>CAUZQF010000253.1:0-3973 GCA_963581905.1 Dehalococcoidia bacterium | reverse complement strand
AGGGGCTTCTGAATCATTGATCGTTTTACCTTGTGTTAGCCGGTCCGACCACGCTAAGTTTAACGCTATCCAACAGGACAGCGATTAGCTAATATCTCAGCAATCCGTGCTGGATTCGCAGTTTAAGCTTTGTTACTCGTAGGCCGGTATATTGAGGCAGTGAGATGGTTGCAGAGATTGTAGCTCGTCTAATAGGCGCGGCTATCCTGGCCACCGGAGGGTGGAGGCTAGGAGAATACGTAAGCGAGGTCTGGGGACCTCAACTTTACGTACCGTGGGTTTTGGGCCTCACGACCCTTGGCTTAGTGATCGGTCTTCTGGCCGCCCCTTATCTCTCAGTACGATTTGCCAAAAACCTCGTAGGTCAGATCGAAAGCATACCCACATCTCGTATCCTGTCCACTATTTTAGGTGCCGTGCTTGGCCTGCTGGTCGCCCTCTTACTCTCGATTCCACTGTCCCGACTATCCGGCTGGCTAGGGCTGATACTTCCTGTCGCTATTAGCATTGCTTTTGCGTACATCGGAGGTTTTCTGCTTTCCCGACGGGAGCGCGACGTCTTTTCAGGAGTAATATCTGACGACCTGAGTGGCGACGCTGCTGTTGGGGGCAACATACTGCTGGATACCAGCGCCATCATAGATGGCCGAATCGCGGACATCACCCAGACGGGTTTCCTGAGAGGCACCATAGTCATCCCAAGCTTCATTTTGGATGAGCTGAGACACATCGCCGATTCCAGCGATTCGCTAAGGCGCGCCCGTGGACGCCGGGGGCTTGAGATGTTGAACAGGCTTCGTCAGGAGACGGAGATTCCCATTAGAGTTTTTGATGTCAGCCACCGGAACGGCCTGGAAGTCGATGCCATGCTGGTGGACGTAGCCAAGGAAATGAATGGCTCAATAGCGACCACCGACTATAATCTGAACAAAGTGGCCCAGATTCACGGAGTCCCTGTACTGAACGTTAATGATTTGGCGAACTCCCTGAAGCCAGTGGTCTTGCCTGGAGAGGGCATGACGGTGAGGGTCGTTCAAGAGGGCAAAGAGCCCGGGCAAGGTGTTGGGTTTCTTGATGACGGCACAATGGTCGTCATTGAAGGCGGGAACCGGTACGTAAACCGAGACCTTGATGTGCTGGTCACTCGCATGCTTCAGACAACAACGGGCAGCATAGTGTTTGCCCAGCCCAAACGAAGTTGAATATTTGAATAATTCAGCAGCTCACGAAGAATTCCGAAGCCCCCACCAGAGAGTGGGGGCTATTGTTGTCGCGGCTGGGGAAAGCCGACGCATGGGAGAAATCGACAAGATTTTCACTGACCTGGGCGGCAAGCCACTAATTCTGCACAGCCTGGAAACGCTGCAGGCATGCCATAGCGTTACAGACATCGTTCTGGTCATGTCAGAGAGTCGGTTTAAGGAAGGCGAGGCGCTGATCGCATCCAGTGGACTGTCCAAGGTTTCGGCCATCTGCGCTGGCGGGCGTAGAAGGCAGGATTCGGTTATGAACGGACTGGAACTGCTCGCCGAATGCGATTGGATCATCGTTCTGGATGGCGCGAGGCCATTCATTCAACGGCACATCGTCGAGTTTGCCCTGCTTGAAGCGCGACACACAGGCGCTTCGGTGGCTGGCGTGCCGGTCAAGGACACTATTAAGACCACGGACGCTCGTGGCCACGTCGTCGACACGATTCCTAGAGAGAGTCTCTGGGCCATCCAAACGCCTCAGGCATTTCGTCGCGATCTGCTATTGCAGGCCCACACCGAGGTCACCGATGACGTTACCGACGATGCGGCCATGGTGGAGCGCATCGGAGTCAAGGTGAAGGTTTTTCCAGGCTCGTACGACAACATTAAAGTGACCACTCCCGGTGATCTTCCCGTTGCTGAGGCGATTTTGAAATCGCTATCGAAGTCTGCCCAAGAAGCCGGGCGATGACCTTTCGTACCGGCATAGGCATCGACGTTCATCCTCTTGTGGAAGGGCGGCCGCTGGTTCTAGGCGGTGTTGTCATCCCCTTCGAAAAGGGCCTGGAGGGCAACAGCGACGGCGATGTACTGATTCATGCCGTCATAGATGCGCTGCTTGGCGCGGCGGCTCTTGGGGATATCGGAACCCACTTCCCGCCTGGAGATGAGCGCTACCTGGGAATCGCCAGCGGCGTGCTTCTGATCGATACAATGAAGATGCTGGAGACTGCTCTCTGGCGTGTCGAATATGTTGATGCTACAATACTTGCCGAGCGTCCCATACTCAGGCCGTTCATGGGCCAAATGAAGCAGTCTATGACCCAGTTGCTTGGTCTGAGTGAAGGCTCGCTGAATCTGAAAGCGACGACGACGGATGGTCTTGGTTCTATAGGCCGAGGAGAGGGCATCTCCTGTACAGCCGTCGCAAGCATCACACAGACTGAATGAAACTTTACAACACACTTACCGGAGAAAAAGAGGAGTTCACTACAGCAGACGGAAAGGTCAGAATGTACGTCTGCGGTATAACTCCCTACTCGGCCTCACACATTGGTCACGCCATGTTCTCGGTAGTCTTTGACGTAGTGCGCCGCTACCTGGAGCACAAGGGCTTTGACGTCAAACACATACAGAACTTCACCGATATTGACGACAAGATGATCGCCGCCGCCAACAGTCGGGGCATCACCGTGGAGGAGCTGGCGGAAGAGAATATTCAGCAGTACCTGGGGGAAACTGACGCCCTGAATGTTCGCCGCGCAAACGAGTACCCCCGTGCAACAAAAGAGATTCCCAAGATCGTCAGCATGATCGAGGGCCTTGAGAAAAAGGGCTACGCCTACTCCAAAGACGGTGACGTGTACTTCCGGGTCAATCGCAACGAGGACTACGGCAAACTCAGTCATCGCCACACGGAGGACCTTCTGGCGGGCGCTAGGGTCGAGGTTGACGAGCTTAAAGAGGACCCTCGTGACTTCGCATTATGGAAGTCGCAAAAGCCAGGCGAACCTGCCTGGGACAGCCCTTGGGGTCCCGGTAGGCCTGGCTGGCATATTGAGTGCAGTGCCATGTCCATGGAGTACCTGGGCGAGACCATCGACATCCATGGCGGCGGACAAGACCTGATCTTCCCGCATCATGAAAACGAAATAGCGCAGAGCGAGTCCTATACGTCGCGTCAGCCATTCGCAAGATTCTGGA
This sequence comes from Dehalococcoidia bacterium, assembly GCA_963581905.1. Taxonomy (GTDB): domain Bacteria; phylum Chloroflexota; class Dehalococcoidia; order Lucifugimonadales; family JADFKI01; genus Casp-Chloro-G4. The sequence continues at coordinate 797 of CAUZQF010000253.1, read as the reverse complement.
TGCACAATGGCCTTCTCAGTATCGGCGAAGACAAGATGAGCAAGTCCATCGGTAACGTCATTTCGGTGAGGCAGGCACTGGACGAGTTCTCGCCACCAGCCCTAAGGCTGTTCTTCCTGAGCTCCCACTATCGCAACCCACTGGTCTACAGCACACAGAACATTCTAGCGCAGGAACGCGCCTTGGAAAGGCTGCGCTATGCGGCCAACGAAGACGCGGAGTCAGCGCAGGGAGAAGTGCTTGAAGGCGGACCTTACATGGACCGCTTTACCGAGTCTATGGACGATGATCTCAACACGGCGAGAGCGCTGTCTGTAATGTTCGATCTTTCCCGAGACATCAACCGAGGCAGCGAAGAGGGTAAGAACGTCTCCCCTGCCCGCCAGGCTTTGCGGGATATGGCTGAGATACTTGGCATAGACCTTTCTGAGCCGGAATCGCAATCAGGCGGTGATGTTGCTCCGTTTGTTGAACTGCTCATTGAGCTACGCTCCGATCTGCGAAAGGCGAAGCAGTTCGAAATGGCAGACCAGATCCGAGACAAGCTGGCTGGACTTGGCGTGACTCTGGAAGATTCTGCCGGTGGAACTGGCTGGAAAATCGGCTAATAGCGCAAGCTTTCTTTGAATCAGACCAGTCTTCAGGTTGCTCATGAATAACTCCCTCGCAACGGACTTGGCTCGTCTTGTTGGACTGTGTGGTGTCTCCACAGACCAGGAGCAGATCAACCGATACTCCGGCGACGCTCTGGGCGTGTACCGCGCCTTTCGCGCAGCTCATCTTATGGGCGGCAAGGC
>CAUZQF010000252.1:0-4006 GCA_963581905.1 Dehalococcoidia bacterium | reverse complement strand
TCGCGTAGGTTCAAGCGTGTTGCGCCGTATTTCAGGCGTAGATAGAAGCAGGTTACACATAAGTGTAGATATGCCTGACGCTTTGGAATCAACAAACTTTGTCACGGACTCCCAGACCGCCGCCCAATCCTCGTGAGTCGATCATTGATGTATCACGCAACGCCATGCAGATGTAGTGCAGGAACGCGTAGGGCACAGCAACATCGGCGTTACGTTGGATACATATAGCCATGTGGTACCGGGCATGGGGAAGGCTGCTGCATTGAGCTTCGCAGACTCTCTTCAGTCAGTTTCGTTGAAAATAATTGAGGAAGCTGTGGCCGATTCGCCGTAAGTTAAACTACCTTTGGCCCGAGTTCCAATTCGAGTCTTTTAGGTACTGTTTTTGAACAACCCGCACTGGTTCGGTTTGGATTTTCTTAGCAGGCTAGTTGTCGAGTCGATACCATCCGCCATACCTCTTCGATTCAAATCCAGTATCTGTTCGACTAATTGTGACTATTCGCGACCCGGCGACTTGTCGTGCTTGCAGAAGCTGGTCTTAGCTTAGCCTTTTAGCTTTTTGTAGACGGCAGGGAGCGTCTCTCCTAGGCGGTCGAAGCTGCGCCAGTTTTCGTACTGGGGAGACAGCGCCTTGACGACAGACTCGCTGGCCGTTGTGTCGTCCTGGCCGTCTTGGATGGCGGTCTTCATCTGGCCAACCAAGGCATGAATGAAGTCGCGTGCTCCACCTAGCGCTGCGTAGTCGCCAACCGGACCATGGCCGGACATGAAGCGCTTTATGGGAATATCAGCCAGCCGGTTATCGGTTTCCAGCCACTCCTCCGGGTAGCTATCGCCCAGGTAGGGCACACCACCGTCCTGCGCCACGTCCCCTGTGAACAGCAGCTTCTCTCCAGGCAGATGAATAACGATGTCCCCGCTGGTGTGGGCCTTTCCCAAGTACTTGAGAATTATTTCTCTGCCGCCAAAGAATAACCGCATGCTGGTCTCGAAAGTCACGCTGGGAGGCGTGATGTTCACAGACTGGGCCTCTTCCGACCAGGGATCGTTGGCAGCCTTGATCTTGTCCTTCCACTGCTGGTTCCACTCGATATCCACCATCTCGTCGTAGCAGTTCTCGTGGCCAATGATCGTCGCCTCTGGAAACTCCTCGTTGCCCCATGTGTGATCCCAGTGCGAGTGCGTGTCGATGACGTACTGGATGGGCTTGTCCGTGATGTGGCGAATGTCCTTGATTAGGTCGCGAGCGAAGGACGGGACGCGAAGGGAGTCGATTACAAGGACGCTGCTGTCACCGACGATTATGCCCGAGTTCGTCAGCCCTTCATGAAGGCGCGCGTAAATGCCGGTCTCTAGCTCAATGATTTCTGTTCCAGGAGTTGTTGTCATGAGTATCCTCCGATTTTTTCTTGAGGCCATTGTATGCGAAATGCCCGGCGATTGATAAGGCCGGGATGAAGCGGATCGGATGTCGTCTTTTTCGGCTCAAGAGACGTAACGCTCCACATCCGCAACTTGTGACTGCTAACATGCATCCTAGTTTCGAAGTCTTTGAAATTTTGATGTTGTTGATAGTTAGGGAAACAAGAAGTCGTGAAGCTATTTAGCAGGTTCAATGCCTTTATAGGAGTGCTGGGAGTGCTCCTGGTTCTCACAGTGGTTGTGGGAGGCAATGGCGGTGCTTTTTCCCAGCAGGACGCCATACCAACCAGGACGGCCCTCAATCTGATCGTTTACGCGGACCTCCAGGGGCAGATAAGAACGCTATCGCCGGAAGGTTCGTCGGCCTCACGTATGGTGAGTCCCGAAACAGGCTTCTACACGTGGCCTGCATGGTCGCCGGACGGCAAGAACATCGTGTTCTCCGGCACAGCGCCGGACGATGACGGCGAAAGCATGTTGGGTCTGTATATATCAAAAATGCCTGACGGTGAGGCTCGACTGGTATACGCCAACGAACCCGGCATGGGGCCAATTCTGCCCGGCATGCCTCACTACCCCCTCTGGTCGCCGGACAGCAGGTATCTGTCGTACATGGCGTCTGAGTCAACCGGCCTTACGCTGTTCCTGGACGACGTCACCGATGAGCAGCCTGGGACGGCTGTGCTTGAGAATTCGCCCCTCTACGCTTCCTGGTCGTCGGACTCCAAGAGCCTCATGGTGCATTCGGCTGCTGCTCACATTTTGGTTGATTCTTCTGATCGGCAGAAAGTAGTGGAAAAAGTAGTCGCGGCTGAAGGCTACAGAACCCCTGCCTGGTGGCCTCTGAGTAATAAGAAGATCGCGCTGCTGCAGAACGAGCCCAGCTCAAGCAAACTCTACATCGTCGATCTTGATACGGCGGAGTGGACCTTCGTCGATGATATAGAGGAGCATGCAGCCTTCGTCTGGTCTCCCGATGGCGCGACGCTGGCCGTTGCCAAGTCCAGGGCGCGAGAGGGACTGATATCGCCGGGGATAACTCTGTACGGGGCGGACGGCACTAAGAGGGAGATGGGTGTCGAAGGCAACATTCAGGCGTTCTTCTGGTCGCCTGACAGCTTGAAGTTAGCCTACCTTCTTGTGACCAGAGACAGAGGCGTGCTGCGCTACATGATGCTGGATATGGTCACTGGGGAACGACGGCCACTGGTTGATTTCACGCCGACGCCTGACCAGTCGATAGCCTACGATTTCTCCGATCAGTTCGCTATTTCGCATAGCCCTTGGTCGCCTGACAGCAGATCGCTGGTGCTGGCCGGTAACTTGAGACACGATGGCACCGCCGTTTCGCTGAATCGCCAGGTAGCGCCGCAAATCTACGTTGTGGATGCTGGAAAGGACCTGGCAGTAACCTCAATTGCTGATGGGTTCCTGGCATTCTGGTCGCCGCGGTAAGGTCTCACAGCCTGCCCTCGCTGACCGACTTTTAACTCCTTCATTTCATAAAATAGCTTGATTAAGGCTTGTTGAATCGAAGCAGTGATTAATCTCTAATGATTCCGAGCGAGTTTTTCGGATGGATTGGTTATGGCACAGGGTCAGGCACTTCACCTTTCTTGACACGGCATTCTTCCTGAACGTAACCTAACGCAAATTAAATCAATGCTCACGTCAGTGAATATCTGGGTGACCGAAGAGAGAGACTCAATGAAACTTCTGACTTATGACGACGGTTCTGGGCCGAAATGCGGTGTTCTTCGTAACGACAATATTATCGACGTGGCGACGTTGCTGAGCTCCCAGCCACTGCGGGATGTGCAAGCTCTACTGGAGCTGGATGACTCCCCACTAGACCGCGTAAGAGAAGCCCTTGGCGGAACGTCGGATAATGGAATTCCGCTGGACAGTGTGAAACTGCGATCGCCGGTGTTGCGGCCGCCAACGGTACGCGACTTCATCGTGTACGAGGAGCACGCCACGGGGCAGGGAACACGTCAGGCCGCCGACGCCTGGTACAGGATGCCGATCTTCTACTTCTCGAACACTCTACGCATTCTAGGACAGGGGGACCATTTTTCTTATCCCTCGGCATGTGTGCAGCTGGATTACGAGATGGAGATAGGTTGCATCATCGGGCGAGAGGGCACTAACGTGTCGGCGGCCGATGGGATGGACTACATAGCAGGGTTCTGCATCTTCAACGACTGGAGCTGCCGGGACCTGCAGTTCGACGAGATGGATGCCCGGCTGGGGCCAGCGAAGGGCAAGGACTCCGCGACGACCCTTGGCCCATGGATGGTTACCACCGACGAGATGGCGCCATACCTGAAGGACGGACGGCTTCAGGTCAAGTGCAACGTCACGGTGAATGGCGACAAGTGGATGATCGACGGCAACGGAGGCGTTGCCTACCACACCTGGGGCGACATGGTGGAGCGGGCCTCGCGGGACAGCCGCATCGTGCCAGGGGACGTCTTCGGCAGCGGTACAGTAGGCGGTGGGTCTATCAGCGAGGCCGTACGCAAGGGCTTTGACAAGGCGCGCTACCTGCAGCCTGGTGACAAGGTAACGCTGTCCGTTG
>CAUZQF010000251.1:0-4054 GCA_963581905.1 Dehalococcoidia bacterium | reverse complement strand
ATGAAAAGCTTAACTGTACTGGTTTCCCTCGTATTCTTGGTGCTAATGGCGGCTTGCTCCAGTTCGCTTGTCAGCAAGACTGGCGTCGCGCAATTCGCATCGGATTCGGCTGGCGCACCTGATGCCTCTCGTGGGGTTCCTAGTCCGCCCATGGCGCCAGCGCCTGCTCCCGAACCTTCTCGATCTTCTCAGGGTCCATCTGCACCAGCCGCCGTCGCTCCAGCTGGTCTTCCTGGCAATCCTGGCAATCCAGGCGGTTCTGGATACGGGGGGGGAGCTGACGGCGACTCAGTCTTTAAAGAAGAGTCTTTCGGCGAAGTAGAAGGCGGCACGGATGCTCAGGCAGCGCTAGTAAGCCAGCAGCGCATCATCATTCGCACCGTCAACATGCAACTGGTGGTCAGAGAAATTGCCGGTTCCGTCGATGGCATTTTCCTACTGGCCAAGAATGCCGGTGGTTGGGTTGTCAGCTCTAACCGGTCTGCCAAGCACATAGGTTCCGTCGCCGTGCGTGTACCTGCGGACCAGCTAGATGCCTTCGTCCTCAGCCTGCGAAACCTTGCGGTGGAGGTGGACTCGGAGTCATCCACAAGCGGAGACGTAACAACCGAGTACGTAGATTACAAGTCCGAGCTGACGGTCCTGCATACCACAGAGGAGACGCTTCTTGGGTTCCTGGACCAGGCTCGTAGTGTGGAGGACGCTCTTGCGGTGCAGAGAGAGCTTTCCAAGTTGCAGGCAAACATAGAAAGCATACAAGGCAGGATCAAGTTCCTTGAAGAGACTGCTGCCTTCTCGTTAGTGAGTGTTGGTCTGCGTCTCGCACCTGTTGATATGCTGGTCATCGCCGGTGATAACCAGACCTACAGCGTTGGTCACTCCGCCACTTTCAAGGCGGAATTCGTACCGCCCGTCGACATGGACATAGATGAATTTTTTACCGAGTGGGACTTTGGCGATGGCACACCGAAGATTATAGGAGTCGGCTCCTCAGCCTCTTTAGATGATGAGGGAAGGCGGTTTACTGCCACAGTCAGCCATATTTACTTTGACGACAGGGAGTCGCCATACATAGTGGAGATCAAGATAACCGGAACTGGAGATGGCGTCGCTGAGGGTGAAGCCTCCTTCATAGCGACCGTGACGAGGATTCCTTCTATAGAGGTGTTCTCTGATCAGCGTATAGAGGTCGAAGAGGGTGATGAGGTCGAGTTTGTAGGCTCTTTTACCAGACCTGAAGGACTTCGTGAGATCGAGTACACGTGGGATTTCGGAGACCAAACGGCACCCATAAGCGTTAAGCCTGCCGACGGTGTCACCAGGGCGACGGCCACTCACACTTACGCCGATCACAGGCTTGACGTTTACCGCGCTACCCTAACGGTGACGGCACAGAGCGACGTCGGGGAAATTAAGACTGTCAGCCATATCAGCGTGTTCGTGACTGAATCTAAAGGCCTTGTGATCTCTGGATGGAGCGCTAGCGATACCGGCAAGACTGCCATTCGCACACTCTCTGTAGTTGCCCAGGTGTTTGGCTCCGTGATTATCTGGATTGCCATATTCAGCCCTGTTTGGCTGATAGCCGGAGCCGTCTTTATCTTTGGCAGGCGCAGGGTTCGAGCCAAGCGCAAGGCACGGGCCGAGTCCATGCCAGCTGAAGAGCAGATCGAGACCGGCAGTTCTGAAAACGAATAGGAATTAGTATTCTGAGCTGGACGATGTTTAGGCGTCGTCCAGCTTTTGATTTTGGAAGAGAGTAAGAAAAAAAGTGGTTGTAAGACACTTCACTGTAACGGGATTCGTGGTCCACGAGGGCAAGACCCTACTGCACTGGCATCCCAAGGTGAAGATGTGGCTGCCGCCCGGTGGTCATATAGAGGCGAATGAGGACCCTGTGCAGGCTGTGGTTCGAGAAATAGAGGAAGAGACTGGAGTTCAGGCGGAGGTAGTGTCCACTGGAGCCATCATCGATATGGCCTACCCTACTCACGTAGTGGCACCCTACACCATCATGATCGAGGATATCGACGATCCGGTGCAGGGCTTCCACCACCACATTGACATGATCTACTTTTGCCGTCCGACCGGCTCGCCAGGGCCTATCCATGAAGGATGGCAGTGGGTCGATAGGCAGAGTCTAAAGGACGGCCTCGCTATGCCCAACGGCCAAGGCGACAGTGTGCCCCCGCCTGAAGATGTTAGGCTATTGGCATCCCGTGCCTTTGAGCTTATCAGCTAGGCGGTCATGTACAGGCCAGCGGCCTCGATGCCGGCTCTAGCCACGTCCTCATCCTCTTTCGAGTTGCCACCGCTGGCACCCACGGCACCCGCGATCTCCCCATCCTTGAAAACAGGCAATGCTCCCTGGCTCATGATGAAGTTGCCCTCTTGCATGACCGTGAATGCCGAGAAGACAGGCGATCGCGATCGCTCCTCCAGGTCGACGCTTGGTGCGCCAAAGGTCGCTGAGGCAATTGCCTTGCCTCGTGAGATCGTCGGCGTCCTCCAGGAAGCGCCGTCGGTCTTGATCATGGCTATGAGGTCGCCCCGGGAGTCCGTGACGGATACGCTCATCTTCACGCCCATCTCGAAAATCTTGGCCTTGGAGCCAGCAATTATCTGCTCCGCCTCGGCTAGGTTAATGGTTGGCAAATTCTTTCCTCCGGTTGTTGATTCCTATCAGCTATTTACTTTAGCAGACTGGACGCTGAGTAATCTCAGTTGCAATCTTGCGAGATAGATGCTGACCGTAACCTGCGCTGGCCAGAAGCTTTCTGTCTTCCACCATCACCTTGCCTCGCAGCACAGTCGTGATAGGCCATCCTTTGGCCTCCCATCCCTCCCATATGCTGTAGTCCTCAAGGTGCAGATCGTCTAAAGTGAGTGGACGCTGGAATGAAGGGTCGATGATAGCGATGTCGGCGTCGCTGCCGGCAGCTAGAGCGCCCTTCTTAGGATACATGCCGAATATCTTTGCAGCATTGGTCGAAGTGATGTCCACGAAGCGCTCCAGGGACATGCCGCGCCGTTCCACGCCTTCGCCATAAGCCACGCCCATGCGGGTCTCGATGCCGTTGTGGCCGCCTGTGACATCTGCCACTGTCCTGAAGCGAATCTTCTCTTCCCATGTGGTGGAAACCAGATCCGTGGCCACTGTGGATAATCTCCCGTCCAAAAGGCCGTCCCATAGCTCGTTGGCATCGTCGGGCGACTTCAGCGACGGGTACGTGTGGTACTTCATGCCGTTGTCCTCGCGATAGTTCTCGGCATTGAAGCAGGCGTAGTTGTGAAGCGTCTCCCCGTAAATTGGAAGGCCTCTGCTGCGCGACCAGGCGACGGCGTTGACGCCCTCTGATGCGCTGACGTGCACGAAGTAGACGGGGCAGGACTGCTTTTCAGCCAGTCGGATCACCCTGTGGAAAGAGACGTCTTCCGAGAGGTTATTGTGAATGTGGTGCATGTTCCACCAGTCCCACTGATCGCGCTCCTGAGCGTGGTCGTAATTAAAGTGGACCATGTCGTCGTCTTCAGAGTGCACCAGCAGCATTCCTCCGTTGGCCGCTATTTTTTCCATAATAGAAGCCAGCGTTCCGAACTCCGTCTTGTTATTCTGCATCTGGGGGCTGGGTGGTCGAATGCTGGTGGTGAATATCTTGAAGCTGGCAAAGCCTTCCTGAATTAGCTCAGGTATCTGGTTAACAGCCTCGTCGCTGGTGCCGTTGGTGAAGATAGGGTGGTAGGAGTAGTCGGTGTATCCGTTGCCTTTCCATCTCTCTGCGGCCTCATCCAAGGCGTGGCGAATGTCGTGACCCGGCACCTGCGTCGCGAAATCAAGCACCGTCGTGGTGCCGCCCCAGACGGCAGCCAATGACACCGGCTCGGCAGGAGAGCGCTCCGGCTGACGAGGACCGCCGATGTGTGCGTGAGGCTCTATCCCGCCGGGTACAACAATCTTGCCTGACGCATCGATTACCTTGGCACCGTCGGTGGATATTGTGCCTGGCTCGGTGATGGCGGCGATGGTTTCCCCCTGGACAACCACGTCCCATTG
>CAUZQF010000250.1:0-4084 GCA_963581905.1 Dehalococcoidia bacterium | reverse complement strand
GACGGCGCAGCAGAGGGCATAGTTGCCATCGCCAGCGAAGCCGGTGGCATGGACATCGAGCAGGTGGCCGACGAAACACCAGAGAAGATTCTTCGGGTAGCCGTTGATCCGGTTCTGGGGCTTCAGCATTATCAAGGGCGACAACTGGCCTACGGACTCAACGTCAAGCCTGAGCTAATAAGGCCCATTGCTGCCCTGGTGGAGAACCTATATAAGCTGTTCCAGGAGAATGACTGCTCGTTGGCGGAGATCAATCCCCTGGTCATTACGTCTGACGGTCGAGTATTGGCCGTCGACGCCAAGCTGACCATCGATGATGATGCCATGTTCAGGCACAAAGACCTGAGCGAGCTACACGACCCTGAGCAGGAAGACGCTGGTGAGGTCGAGGCCCGAAAATTCGACATTAACTTCGTCAAACTGAACGGGACTGTGGGTTGCATCGTTAACGGCGCAGGACTGGCCATGGCCACTATGGACGTGGTGCTTTCCGGCGACGCCCAGCCCGCCAACTTCCTGGACATTGGCGGTGGCGCGGACGAGGACAAGGTAGCCAACGCGCTCCGAATTGTCCTGATGGACTCTGAAGTGAAGCTCGTGCTGATCAATATTTTTGGTGGCATACTGAGGTGCGACGTGGCGGCCCGAGGCTTTGTGCAGCAAGGCAAGGCAGACCCCTCATCCATGCGGCCCATGATAGTCCGCATGCTGGGCACCAATGCCGAGGAGGGCCGCAAAACGCTGCAGGAGTCGGGTCTGGATGTAACTCTGGTGGAAGACCTACCTAGTGCGGCAGACGCTGTTCGGGCGGCGAAAACATAGCTGCCTGCCTCTAAACCCGAGGGCTGTTGGCAACAGGGCCTCGCCCTTTTCCGATATGGATTTTTCCGAACCGCAATGCTGGACATAGAAAACAAAGAAGGCAACGATGGGAATTCTTGTAAACGAAAATACTAGACTGTTAGTGCAGGGCATTACCGGTCGCGAGGGCGGATTTCACGCCATGCGCTGCCGAGAATACGGTACTAATCTGGTCGCAGGCGTCACTCCCGGCCGGGGTGGACAGACCTTTGATGAAGACGTTCCTGTCTTCAACACGGTGGAGGAGGCAGTAGACAAGACGCAGGCCAACTGTGCGCTGATATTCGTGCCACCGCCCTTCGCGGCAGACGCTATTGCGGAGTCGGTAGCGGCAGGAATCGCCACCATCGCTTGCATCACTGAGGGCATACCAGTGATGGATACGATCAAGATTAAGCGATTCATCAGGAATAAGTCTGTCACCTTGATCGGGCCAAATTGCCCCGGAATGATAACCCCGGGCGCGAACGTCAAGGTTGGCATTATGCCAGGGAACATCCACATGCCAGGGAAAATCGGTGTGCTCTCTCGCAGCGGCACCCTGACCTACGAGGCTGTTGGGCAGCTCACGTCATTGGGTCTAGGCCAGTCCACGTGTGTTGGCATCGGTGGCGATCCGGTTAACGGCTCGTCCTTTGTGGACATGCTAATGAAGTTCAACGACGACCCTGACACCGAAGGCGTTGTGATGATTGGCGAGATCGGTGGCTCTCGTGAGCAAGAGGCTGCCGAGTACATCAAGTCTGAGTTCAAGAAACCTATGGCCGCTTTTATTGCGGGCCGTAGCGCGCCTCCTGGCAAACGTATGGGACACGCTGGAGCTGTCATTACGGGCAGATCGGCGAGGGCGGAGGAGAAGGAGAAAGCCTTGGCAGCAGCAGGCGTCGCCATTATTCCTGGCCCCGGCGAGATCGGCAGGACGTTCCAAGAAGTTATCGGCTGATCCAATTTACGGGCTAGATTGCACAGACTGATATTCAGAAAAAAGAAAAGGCGGGAACTCTTAAAAGTTCCCGCCTTTTTGGTTTAGTCTTTATTTATCTTTACGAGTGGTCCTCGCAGGTAACATCTAGATATTCGTCGCTGTTGCTACCGTCAGGACAGGTAGTTTTGCCCCACTGCACGTCGCCTAATCTACGTGCATCGTCGAGGTCTTCGGCACCTTTCAAGTCAGCGTTTCTCAAGTCTGCTTCGTCCAAGTTGGTCTTATCGAAGATGGCATTCTGCAGGCTAGCACCATTCAAGTCGGCATCTTTCAGGCTGGCGCCAGACAGGTCTACCTCGTCCATGTCGGCGTCTTCGAAGGTAATATCGTCAAGGACCATGCCCGAAAAGTCCGAACCCTGAAGTTTGGCATCCGTGAAATCGGTATCTCTATCCAGGATGACTTGCGTGAAGTCTATGTCCTCCAGGTCGGCATCCTCTAGGCTAGCTCCCTCTAGATTGGTGTTCTCTAAGGTAGCGCCTGAGAGATCGGTGCCTTCCAGGCTGGCATTAATAAGAATGGCATCTGTGAGGTTGGCAATACGCAGGTCGCTGCCGTCCAGACTCGCGTCAATTAGGCTGGTGCCGGATAGGTCAACCGCAACCATGAACGCATCTTCAATTATCATTCGGTCCATGATGAGGTTTGTTAAGGTGACGCTTCTCATCTTGGCATCCAGCAGACGGATTCCGACAATGATGGCGCTATCCAGGTTGGCGCCTTTCATCTCAGCACCGATGAACTTGGCATCCAAGAGGTTAGTGCCTTTAAGGCTGGCGTCTTCCAATATGGCGTCGCTGAAGTCGGCCTTTTCCAAGTCAGCATTGTCCAACACTGCGTCAGTCAGGTCGGCTCCCCGAAAGTTTACGCCGACCATAATGGCATCGCTCAGGTCTGCGTCTGTGAGATCGGCATTGGTCATCACGGCTGAAGTCAAGTCAGCTCCACTGAGATTGGTGCCGTCTAAAATAGCCCCTGTGAGATTTGCAGACCTAAGATTCGCGCCGCTCAGGTCTTTCCCGCCTAACGTCTCCCTGCTCAGGTTGCAGTCCGCCAAATCAGCGTTTGGCTCGAACGTTGTGCAAGGCAGGGGAGTCCGGGTGGCTGTCGGCTCAGGCGTGGCCGTTGGTTCAGGTGTTGCAGTCGGCTCTGGAGTGGGCGTGTAAGCCACAGGTGTTGCAGTCGGCTCTGGAGTGGGCGTGTAAGCCACAGGCGTGGCTGTCGGCTCAGGCATTGCCGCGGCCGTTGGCTCCGGTGTGCTCGTCGGCATCGAAGTCGGCGGCACTTCGGGTGTGAACGTCGCTGTTGGCTCTGGCTTGGGCGTACTTGTGCTCGTCGGCGGAACTGTCGTCGCCGTGGGCTCCAGTGCCGCTGTAGGTATTGGCGTTGAAGTTGGCTCAGGCGATGGAGCCGTAGTATTGGTAGGCTGAATCTGCTCGTTGGATATTTCAGTCTGTAGCCCTACTGCCTCTTGGCCATCTGCAACTGATGAGTCTGAACAGCCTATTAGCAAGATCAAAAGTAGGGGCGCGATCAGAGCTAGAGCGAAATTACGTGACAACAATATCAGAGAATCCCTCCATGAGATATAACAAAGGGACAACCCCTGCAACATTTTTTGTAACCAATGTCTAGGAATTATCTAGGACTGTTTTTAATGCTATATATCATATTGAGGGCCGACTCAAATTTGGGTCAATTCATTATGAGTCCTTGTAATGAGAATTTTGCCGAATAGGTTTTTTGGAGACTGCTTTGCACTTTGCCAAATTAACAATCCAGTGGCGCTTTCTGACAATAAGGAATCTTGAATCAGCTGGGCATTAAAAAAGGCCCGCCTCAAAGGCGGGCCCTTGTAGTTTCGGTTATTGTCGTCCTGGTCAGACTCCTAAGAGAGAAGCTCCAACAGGTGACTGGACTGCCACCTCAGCACTCGGACGATGGTGGCCAACGCCAGGCCTACTCCGGAGAACATGAATGCCATGCCGACGAACTTTAGAGGCTCAAGCCAGAGCTTGATCGTGGTAATGGTCCCCAGGTTAGCTAGGAGGCCACTGCCTTCAAGCGCGGGATTAAGCTGCGTAGTAATTGAGTGGTCCCAGTAGCTGTAGGCAAGCGAGGCTGTCGCTATGCTGATTATCAGCGCCGTCAAAAGTATCATCATGCCCATCATCATCATCAGCAGCATAGGAAACGCCTTGGCAGTCATCGGTGGCTTGATGATTCGAACCTCTGCGC
>CAUZQF010000249.1:0-4090 GCA_963581905.1 Dehalococcoidia bacterium | reverse complement strand
TCACCCTCTACGAGCGGTCGGTTGTTTATGCGGACGCTAGGGTCCGTGCTGCTGCTGCGTATGTCTACCTTCCCTCTGCTGAAGCTGAAGGACACGCCCCCTAACTCACCCACGCCCAACTCGTTGCCCTCCACCTTGTCCCTAGACATGAAGGTAGGAGAAAATTTGCGAGGCAGAGTCTTAAAGTTAACCAGCAGTTCGCCCCTGTCGTTGTACAGGTAGCCGTAAGGTCTGGTCCGGGTGATGATGTACACACCAAAGGCAATCAGCGCCAGTACTAACACCGCTGGGATGGCTAGCAGTTCCCTGGGCATCGTCGGGCCAAGGAGTGGTGCCGGAGCAGGTGCCGGAGCCTGGGTGATCTGTACAAACGGTTCCGGTGGGACAGGCGGTATTAGCGATGACAGCACCAGGGTCTCGGTTGAGAACTGGTATTCACGGCCCGCGTAGTCCATATCCAGCCGCATCAGGATTGTGTGCTGGTCTTGGCCCGTAGCGGTGTAGTAGATGTCGAACGCCCAGGCACGGCCCTGATTAATCAGCTTTTGAGGTACGACCTCAATGTTGCCTGAATCTTCGACGTTCGTTGTAAGGCTGGCCGTCAGCTGCTCCAATGGGATGGCAAATGGCTGCCCGTCCACGTGTACCTCAGCCGTGGCGACTTTGGTGCGCTCGCCAATTTCCAGGACTCCCGCCTCTAATACATCCATTGTGATGCTAGGGAACGGCTGGGTAGTAAACGTCTTCTGAGAGGTTATGAAGTTGTTGAACTGTGGCCAAAACAGCTCCAGGTCTACATTGTAATCGCCCTGTGTGGCCAGCGGCGTAATGCTGGTTGAATAGAAACCGTCACCGGCAATAGAGTCGCCAAGTTCGCCATTATCGTTCAGCGAATAGGTGATCGTGGTCCCATTGGGGCCGCTTACCCTGGCCCTCACTTCCACATCGGTCATGGTTACTCGCTCGCTGCCATCTGTAATGTAGGCAACCAGCGGAACGGTCTGACCAAGAGGAATAGCGCTGGGAGTCAGGAACCCCAGGCCTAGTTTATTAGCCGAATAGTGCCACGCCGATATTTTCCCTTCGACACCCTGCATATCGACCGACCACTGTCCAGGAACCGGTTCGACCAGCTTCCACATGACAATGAACGGCGTTTCGATGACTTGGGACAGAGCTCGGTCGCCCTCGGATGCCTCAAAGCCAGAAGGGTTCTTCAGCCGCAGAGAACCGGTAGGTCGCTCCTTGAAGAAGATCACGGTCGTCTCGATACTGGCTGGCGCTATGTCTAGCGTTGAAGAGAGCATTTCGTTTGGTGCCAGAGTGCCTTGGCCCAATTGAGCAAGATGGCCCTTGGCGTCAGCGCTGAGAATATGGTCTGTGAAGGCTTTGAAGCCCTCAGGTACTGAAAGCGGATAGGTCTGCTCCCCGGTCTCAGAGGAAATTAGGCTAAATAGTTCAGAGGCGTATGGGGAGGCGCCCGGTAGGCTCACTCCAACCACGGGCCAGCCTTTGGCCTCGAAGCGCTGCAAAACAGCGGATAGGGATAGGCGCTCTGAAGTCTCACCAAGAGGCTCCTCGGATTCTCCGCCGGTGACAACGTACACCGTTGAACCGGGAGCTGCCTGCTCTATATCTAACATTTCGAAGTTAGTGACCAGCGCTTCGACCATATCGGCCTCAGGCGCGCCACTGGAGTTGGCTAATTTGATAAGGGTGTTGCGATGGATCAGCTTGTACTCGGCGCTGCCGGCGATTTCAGGGCCACGCATTGCTCCGTCGTCAGCGGTCGCGAGAATAATCTGGTCGCCGTCCCTCAACATGGAAAGCAGTCCCAGGAACGACTCAGTTAGGTTTTTGTTGTTTTGTGACTCTACGATGGCGTGGCGGTCAAGAAGAACCACAATAAGTTGATTCTGTGGCTCAGCGCCATATACGACTTGACCAGTGACTCCAAATAGAGTGAAGATTGCGAGTGCAATAACTGCGAATTTGGTTTTTAGCATCTTCCACCTCCCCTTATTAGTAAATTACTCAAGAGGCGTAAATATAGGCAAGTTGAATTTGGTACAGGTTTTAGAATTTTCTAAGAAAAGTCAAAATTATAGTACTTGGTTTAATGGAGGACTATCGCCCGTCCGAACCTTGGTGACCGCAGCGCTATTGCTTATGCTTGTTTTAGCTATGGCTTGTGAAACAAACACGTCTGCGCCTTCTGATGCGGAACATTTAAGCAGTGTTAGTGGTCTGATTACAAAAATAGAATCGCAGTCGCTAAGCGAATTGGCGGCGCTGGAAATTCGAGACGATGCGGGCAAGGTGTGGATCTTCGATGGAAGAGGAAAGAGGTTCTCCCGGTTTACGCCTTCACATCTAAACGAACACCAGGTGCTCGGACTGAAGGTTCACATTCGCTACTTCGAAGAAGAAGGTGTGCTTGTAATCGCCGGGATTACTGACTGAGCGCAGCAGTACGTTTTCGGCGCGAACTCCACGTTAGGTACACTACGCCGCCGGAGATTCCGCCAACGATCATTAGCAACACAACGAGCCCTTCGATTCCGGGATCTAAAGACGTCGAGCTGATGAACATAGGCACCATTGCTTCGCCAGGGCCTCTTGCCTCAGAGTCCACCTTGATATTGAGGCTCCATTGCCCAGGTTCGTAGAAGGTGATATTGGCGTCGTAGAACTTAGGCTCCTGGGGGTCTTGCAGCGCCGGGGCCTGGTAAATGGGCTTTCCCTGGCTGTCGTGCGCGACAACCATAATCTTCACGCCGTCGATGGGCCTATTCGTTCCGGGTTCCACAACCGACACAGAAATGTGCATTATGCCGACTTTAGGCTTGTGAGGCTGCACGCCTACAATGATCTCATAAGGGCCACCCGGACCGCGAAACAGCTGGAAGGACTCGCCACCAGCGGTGACTGCGGGGACGGTCAGAATTGAGGTGTGTGTCACAATCAACTGAATTGTGATCAACATCATGAGGACAATGACAACCGGCCTGAACAGCCTTAAATATTTTCGCATATTAATTATATTGTGCATTTTAATCATTGCATCAGTCAACAATAAGGCCGCTTGATTGACTGGCAGGAAAAGCGGTGCTAATTTGATCGTATCCGGGGTCCCGGACAGGCGAAAGTTGTAGGAGTGCTTCCATGGCAACAGTCGAAGGCAACGCCAATATCAACCTAGACCACCCGATATATGGAATCGAGGAGCCCAAAGACGTCCGTGAACTTATCAGGAACGGGCAATGGGATTCCTATACCAAAGCACTGTCTATGGGGTTCACCCAGGCCAATCTTGTGGTGTTGCCCAGAGAAGATGCCTATGATTTCTTGTTGTTTTGCCAGCGCAACCAGAAGCCATGCCCTGTAATTGAGGTCACCGAGGTAGGCTCAGTAGAACCGGTCTACTCTGCCCCCGGGGCTGACCTGCGCACGGACCTGCCAAGGTATCGTGTCTTCCGCGATGGAGAGATTGTGGATGAGCCGACCGACATACGGGAGTACTGGCGGGACGATCTAGTCACTTTCCTGTTGGGCTGCAGCATGACCTTCGAAGGGGCTTTGATGGATGCTGGTATTCCTATACGGGCCATTGAGCAGGGAGTTGGTACATGTGACTTTGTGACGTCAATCGAGTGTCGACCTGCTGGGAAGTTCCACGGGCCAATGGTTGTAAGCATGCGACCCATGACGCCTAAGCAGGCGGTTCGAGCCACCCAAGTGACAACCCGCTTCTCTGCCACGCATGGCGCGCCTGTGCACATAGGAGACCCATTGGCCATTGGCATTACCGACATCAACAACCCGACTTTCGGCGGAGGGGTTGATATTTACGACGGAGAGGTGCCGGTATTTTGGGCCTGTGGCATCACACCGCAAACTATGGCTCAGGCATCCAAAGTAAAGTTTATGATTACTCACAAGCCGGGTCACATGTTCATAACGGACCTACGGGATGCAGAAGTGGCGGTGCTGTAGGGCTAGTTTCAGCTCATAGCCTGTCTCAGCCAATACCTTCTTTTTGAGAAGGACTAGATATTGCCTGATATGGATAGAAGTGATTTCGGATGGC
>CAUZQF010000248.1:0-4098 GCA_963581905.1 Dehalococcoidia bacterium | reverse complement strand
CCTGTCGCTTCCCGACGCCCCTGTGCAGGCAGGATACAGCCTGCGTCAATACCAGGCAGGAGATGGCCCTCAGTGGGTGGAATTACTCACGTATGGCGACTTTTCTGAATTTAATCTGGAGTGGTTCGAAGGCTACATCGAAGGTCCAGAGCGCAGAGAGTGCTCTTATGTGGTTGTTAAGGATGGAGTAATCATTGCTGCGACGTTCGCTTCTGTGCAGAAGGGCGAAGCAGAAGTTGGCAAATTAGACCTTGTCGTGAATCATCCCGACCACAGGGGGAAAGGCCTGGGCCGTGTCGTGTGCACTGCTGTTCTAAGGCATCTGGCTGGCCGTGGTTATCAGAAGATGATCCTCCTCACCGACGATTGGCGTCTGCCCGCCATTGGCCTTTACCTGTCGCTGGGGTTTGTGCCACGCATGACGCACAAGGACATGCCGGACAGATGGGACGCTATAATGCAGAGGCTTAAATCGTCTCGATAACAGATATGATTTATATGAAAAAAACAGGAGATTCCATTGGCTGAAAAAGTAGGCTTGGCCATCATTGGCTCAACGGGAATAATAGGGCGTGTGCATATAGATGCGATCGCCCAGCTGGATAGCTGCCGCGTGGTTGGTATAAATGCGCGCCGACAAGAGCTTCTCAGGCAGCAGGCTTTGGAGCAGCAGGTGGCCATGTATGCCACCCTTGAGGAGGTGCTGGAGGACCAGGAGGTAGATGCCATTGTCATCGCCACGCCCCATCCGTCTCACCTGGAGATCACGCAGAAGGCGGCGGCGGCGGGTAAGCACATCCTGGCAGAGAAGCCCATGGGCGTAACGCCTTCCGACGCTGACGGAATGATTAGCGCGGCGAAGTCTGGCGGGGTCAAGCTGGGCGTTCTCTTCAACAACCGTTTTCGCCCGGAGGCTATAAAGGCCAAGCAGCTTATTGAAGAGGGAGCCATCGGCGCGATCAACCGGGTCAGCATGTCCAGCGTGATGCTGCGCAGCCAGGACTACTACGATCGGTTGGAATGGCGGGGACGCTGGGACGAGGAAGGCGGAGGCGTGCTCATCAATCAGGGCATCCACTCCATTGACATGATGCAGTGGCTGACCGGCATGCCTACTTCTGTGTTCGGACACCTCAGCATCCACAGGCATAAGGTCGAGGTGGAGGACTATGCCACGGCGGTTATGCAGTACGAAGGCGGCGGTCACGGGACGTTTCACTGCACCACTGCTCAGGCTCCGAATCAGCAGCGCATCGAGATCTGGGGCGAAAAGGGCGCGCTGATTTTGGACAACTGGGTCATCACATTGCACAGCATCGGCACGTCGGTCACGGACTTCATAGAGAATAACAAAGACGTGGCCTTTAATAGTCCGGACGTTCAGACAGAGGTCTTTGGCGACTTCGAGCAGGTTCCCAGCACTCATGTCCCGGCAATTGACGACTTCGCTCGCGCAATTCTGGAGGACCGAGAGCCTGCCATCACAGGCAAGGACGGCCTGCGTTCCCAGGAGCTTGTGGCGGCCTTGACGTTGTCTGGCTGTCGAGAGAAGTTGGTTAGCCTGCCCATAGACCGTGCCGAGTACGACACCCTGATGGATGAGTTGCGGTCAACCAGGCGAATGCCCGGGCGGTAGTTTTCGGGTCTGCTTTGCTTAGAACTGCGGACTACTGATTCCACATAAGTTATCTACTTCACCCAATTTTCTTATAGCGGAGATATTCAAAATATGAAATTTGCACTGTTTACTCATGTGCCTTGGCCGGAGGGTCATGAACCGGCCAAGATCATGGCCGAGACAATTGAGCAGATTCAGTACGGCGAGGAGCTGGGGTTCTACAGCGCCTGGTTTGCTGAGCACCACTTCTCGCGCTACAGCATGGGCTCGTCGTCGCTGGTGATAGCTGCGGGTGTTGCGGCTGCCACCAAGCGAATACGCCTGGGCACCGCCGTTCTGATACCCACATTGCACAATCCCATCCGGCTGGCCGAGGACGCTGCAACCGCCGACGCCATCAGCAACGGAAGGATTGACCTCGGCTTCGGTCGTGGCAGCGGCGGGTACGAGTACGGCGGCTTCAACGTTAGCCGTGAGGAGAGTCAGGCGCACTTTCAGGAGAGCGTGCGCATTGTGGAAGGCCTCTTTACCACACAAGAGTTCTCCTATGATGGCCAGTTCTACCAGCTAAACAAGATCAATCTGGTGCCGCCGGTTACGCAGAAGCCTCACCCGCCCATGTACGTCGCGGCTTCCTTTACGCAGGAGACTCTGGAGTTTGCGGTGTCGACCGGCCACAAGCTGATGCTGGCTGTGGTTCAGGACACAGAGCAGTCGTTGGCTCTCTGCAAGCGATTTGTGCAGATGTCGGCAGAGGGTGGACACAACGTGCCCATGTCGGAGATACCCTTCTTCCGCTACTTCTACGTGGCGGAAACCGAGGAGCAGGCCCGCAAGGACACCGAGGCGCACATCAGTTGGATTCTGGACATCATGCAGTGGCGGCGCATCTTCGACAAGGGCAGCAGCGAGGTTCCGTATAGCATCGATGACTGGCGCAGCACCCGCACCGAGGCTCCGCTGAGCTATGACTACATCAACGACAACCGGGCATTCATCGGTACGCCGGAGCAGTGCGTTGCGAAGATTCAGCGGCTGCGGGACGAGGGAATCGAGTACTTTGGCTGCAACTTCCACTTCGGCGGCATCTCGCACGCGAAGGCCATGAAGTCGATGGAACTCTTTTCAAAAGAAGTAATGCCAAAATTTCTGTAGTTTTCGCATATTGCGCAAAGGGCATGCACAGCGGCCAATGACGTTTTCGGTTCGGCGCGTCTATCTCGCCAAGAGATAGTAAACTGTCCCTTCCCCCGCTGCGGGGGAAGGCTAGGATGGGGGTAGCAGGCAGATGAAATAAGGCTAAACCTCAGACACCCCAGCCTCGCCATGACTCTAAGCTCTTACGGCAGCCCCAGAAACCGCGCCTGCACGTCCTCGGCATTAAGCACCACCTGCTTTTGGCCCTCGGCGTCGGTCTCGAACGACGAGTCGTTGTTTAGCTGTTCAACCAGCAATTCAACAGCCTTTTCAAGGTCGGCGTCGTTTGTGGCGGCGGCTACACGGTGTGCCTCGGTTTTGGTGCCTGTGGTAAGCATTACGACGATCTCCTCAGCCAGTAGCTCCCGTTGCACGAAACCCTTTTGAATGTTGGCGATGGCCTGCATTCGTTGACGCCCCAGGTAACACCCGCCGAAAGAAAGCACCTCGAACATCTCGCCTTCAAGCTCCACATCAGACTGACGGCGTGGCTCCAGATGGTTGTCCGTCAGGTATTGCCGTACATCCGAGTCCTCGGCGTGCGGCTGTTTCTGCTTGAAGAACATCTGCACCGTGTACATGTCCCAGCTTTTAGGCTCAACGCGAATGATCATTTTTTGGATAGCCCCTTAACGTGAGGTTAGCACCGGCCAGTTTGAAGAGTCCAGTTGAATGCTGCTGTGGTCTTGTAGGCTATGGCTCGCTGGCATAAAATTCGGACAGGATTCCGTACCAACAATAAAGGACCGAACATGCCACCGCAAACCGCGCCCTATGGCTCCTGGGAATCGCCCATAAGGTCGGAGTTGATCGTCTCCGATTCGATATCTATCACAGGCATGGCCATTGATGGCGACGACATTTACTGGATAGAGCAGCGGCCTTCGGACGGCGCACGCAACGTGGTTGTGCGCCGCACGCCGGATGGCAAAACGCAGGACGTCACTGGCGCGCCGTACAACGTGCGAACGCGTGTGCATGAGTACGGTGGCGGAGCGCTGGTGGTGGCCAACGGTGTAATGTACTTCTCCAACTACGACGACCAGCGGCTGTACCGGCAAGAGGTTGGCGGTGAGGCGCGTCCTCTTACGCCGGAGGCCGACATGCGCTACGCCGATGGCGACATCGATCGCCGCCGGGGGGCCATGATCTGCGTGCGGGAGGACCACACGTCGCCGTGGCAAGAGCCTGTGAACACCCTGGTCTCCATAGATCTGCAGCGCGGAGGGGGCAGTCGTGTGCTGGCCTCCGGCAACAATTTCTTCTCGAATCCGCGCATAAGT
>CAUZQF010000247.1:0-4101 GCA_963581905.1 Dehalococcoidia bacterium | reverse complement strand
CCAACATGGATGCGCCTTGGCCTTCTCAATAAGATCGACTAGACTAACGGACGGAAGCTCCACGCTGTCGGGCATAAGATCACCGGGGCGCGAGGCGTTCTTCAGGCGAAAGTCCAGCGGGCCAAGTCCCACACTCTCACCCAACTCGTCGATCACCGACTCCAGGGCGAAAGCTGTGGGTGTCGCGCCGGGCGCTCTGTAGGCGGCCACATGAGGCTTGTTGGTAACAACGTCATAGGCATCGATTCGCATGTTAGGCGTGCGGTATAGTGAGAACACGCGTCGCAGGGCTGACCGAAGCGGCGCTCCCGGAAATGCTCCTGCGTCGAAAACGACGTTGGCCTGAATTGCCGTAATAGTGCCGTCCTGCTTGGCTCCAATCTTGATCGTGGCATCTATGGCGTTGCCGGGGCCGGTGGCGCGCAGCACCTCGTCGCGAGTCAGGCTAATGCCAACGGGCAATCCGCTTTTTCTGGAAAGGGCTACGCACAGGGCTGATGTCCGCACAGACTCTTTGCCACCAAATCCACCTCCTACCTCCGTAGGGATCACCTTGATCTTGGACTGGAGTATACCTAGAAGCAGTCCTATGTTTTGGCGCTGGGAGTAGATGCTCTGCGTATTCGCCCAAACTGTCACGGTGCCGTCTGCGTCAACCCAAGCAGCCTCAGAGTCCGGCTCTATGTAACCATGATGAACGGAGCCGGTCTTGAAGTGACGCTCGATAATCGAGTGCGCTTCCCCGAAGCCTTCATTCACATCGCCGCGTTCGTAGACCAAATGCTCAGCCAAGTTACCGGGCGTTTTAGGTCGGCCGTCGGGCGTCTTCGCGAACAGCAGTGGGTGCACCATCGGCGCGTTGGGCTGCATAGCCTCCCGCGCGTCTAGCACGTGCGGAAGTGGCTCGTAACGGACGTTGATTAATGCCAGGGCGTCGTTGGCAATTGCCTCTGAAGTGGCGGCGACTGCTGCCACAGCATGTCCAACAAAAAGGGTCTTTCCCCGAGCCATCACCTCTGAGCTCAGATACACATTATTCGCCGAGGCGGTGCCCATAGCGGTAGGACGACCCTCTATTAACTCGACGAAGTCATCGCTGGCGACCACCGCCTTCACCCCTGGCAAAGCCGTTGCCTCGGTGACGTCGATATACCGGATGATTGCGTGGGCGTAGGGGCTTCGCAGCACCTTGCCAACCAGCATGCCGGGGAGCTTTACGTCGGCTCCGAATACGGCCTGACCCGTGACCTTGGCCACACCATCAACCTTGGGTGTGTCGTGCCCCAGTATGCGATACGTCGATGACGCCATGAGCATCTCTCCTCATCCGTTTGCCGGAAGCCAAATTCATTGGACGGCTACCTGCATATTATATGCCCACGACGTGTCATTAGACCGCCAGTTAAAAGAAAAGGTTACGTGCCGTAGTAACGGTCGCCGTAATCTCCCAGGCCAGGAACGATGTACTTCTTGTCGTTAAGATCTGGATCGATGGCTGCCACCGTGATATTCGACCGCGGAATTTTCTCGGCCAGAACGTCCATACCGTATTGGGCAGCAATTACGCCAGCGAAATAGATGTTTTCGACATCCAGTCCACGGCCTACCAGGACATCCACGGCCATGGTCGCGCTACCGCCAGTGGCCAGCATAGGGTCGATGATTACAGCTATTGCCGGCAGGACTGGGGGAAACTTCTGGTAGTAGATATTAGGCAAAGCGGTGCTTTCGCCCCGCTCGATGCCCAGAAAAGCCACGGGCGCCGCCGGGACCATTTCGATAAAGGCGGGCAGCATAGCCAACGCGGCCCGGACGATAGGCACGAACATGACATCGTCAGGACTTGCCGCGCCGTCCGCGGACCCCACCGGAGTCTCTATGCCTTGTAGGGGCGTGGTCAATTTAGCCAACATCTCTGCAGAGACGAGGCTAGCCAGCTGGTCGGAGGCCCGCCGGAACTCCGCTGTACCCGTACCCTTGTCTCTCAAAATCGAAAGTAGGGCTTCGTTCATGGCTTGTTCAAGCTATTCATCCAGAATTCCCTCTATCTCAATCTCCCGCTTCTTTCCAATCCGACAGTGCGTCTAACACGTCGCCCATGTGCTCGATGTGCAACAGACGCCTTGCATCCGATATGAACACCGCTTCGCAGTCTGGCAAATGCTCTTGCAAGTAGCGTCACATAGAAGGAGGTATCGTGCGAAGGTCCAAGCCCTGACAGAATTAGTCAGAGATTAGCCGTCTCCGCTGCACCAGATACCCAGGCTCTATGGCAACTGCACACGACCGCCGGGGGCTCCGCCGTCGAGCAGAAAGCGCTTGATATCGTCAGCAAACTTGACCTCAGAATCATCCTCTGGCTCATAGCCTATGGACTGCCTTGCGCTGCTCAGAGACCAGAAAGCCCTGGTGTTGTTGCTGATGCCATACACAACCTGCCAGGGAACGCCATGCTCGTTCTCGATGTTCGGCGCCTCTATGGCCTTGGTGAATAGCTGCGTAAGATCCCGTGGGCTGATGTATGCCCCCAGGTCGCGCTTGTAATTAGCCATGTCGTCTACGTAATTGGCAAGGTCGATCTCCCGTGGCGCGCCAATGCGGACCATAACCACTCCCAATTTGCGCGACGTAGATGGAATGCCTGTGTGCTGCTCTCGACCTGTGGAGTCGGTGAATCCGCCGATGCCGTTGGCGAAGAGAAACCCGAGATGCTCATATGTGGCCTTGGCCCAGCCATAAAAGTTGTCCGACAAAGGCAGCATGCCAGGGTCAACCATCTCCATCTTGCGTGTATGGATGAGGTTGTGCTCATACCAGTCCGCCGCGTGGTTGGAGCTGGCAATAGCGAGCCTCGGCACCCCTGCGTCATAGGCGCAACGCAGCACGTTGTACGCCATCTGCACGTTCTCGTTCTCGTCGAAATAGTGGTCTATGGGAGCACCAGATCGACGCTTGTGACCCAGATGCACTACGGCGTCGACGCCTTCAAACAGGTGCTGGTATTTGGAGCGGTCGGTGTCTATGAGATTGGCCATGACTGCGCCTTCGACCCTATTCCCGTTCCGGTCCTCCTCACGAACGTCCACTAGGACCATCTCGTACTTCTCGCGAAACGTGGGTAGAAGCTGGTTGGCGATGTAGCCTGTTGCTCCGGTCATTAAAACTTTGTTGATCATTCTTTCTGATATCCTTTCCAATATTTTTGTATATAGGGCCAACGGTTAAGAATTGACCGTAAGGCAACTAATTTAAAACTAATTAACGAGGTGCTTTTATGAGCGAATTACTTACCGAGGCCCAATTGGAGGCCCTGCGGCAGATAGACACGCCTACTATAGCCAACGCCATTGAACCTTTCAACATCCGCAGCAACACAGACGGGTTCATGGGGTACGACATTCGCTGCATGTATCCGGAGATGGGCGTCATGGTAGGCTACGCCGTTACGGCCACGCTGGACACGACGACCCACGGACGCATGCAGAATAGAGAGAACATGTACCAATTCTTTGAGGCGATACGCGACACGGCCAACCCGGCTGTGGTTGTGCTGAAGGACATGAGCTCTAAACCAGGTCACGGCTGCCACTGGGGCGATGGCCTGACGACGGTGGCGATGAAGCTGGGTGCCATAGGGCTGGTAAGCGACGGCGGCATTCGCGACGTGGACACGGTGCGCGAGATGGGCTTCCAGTACTACGCGCCGGGGATGGTGCCCGCCCACGGCAACTTCGGCTTTCTGGAATCCCAGTTGCCGGTGAGAGTCAGCGACGTGCTGGTGAATCCTGGCGATATCATCCACGCCGACGCCAACGGAGTTGTGTGCATCCCGATCTCAGCAGTAGACGACATCATCGCCGAGTCCCACCGAGTGATAGACCGCGAAAAGACGTACCGCGACTGGGTCAACAGCGACGACTTTTCCGTCGACAAGCTGCGGCAGGGATAGGGCTACGGGTAGAGAAAAGAGAAGCAACGAAGCGATGTAATTCATCCATCTACGCTGTTTTTGTCATTCAGAGCATAGCGAGGAATCTAGGGCGCCAGTCGATAATCTACGTCAGGTCCTAGATTCCTCGTCGTCCCTCCTCGGAATGACAT
>CAUZQF010000246.1:0-4103 GCA_963581905.1 Dehalococcoidia bacterium | reverse complement strand
AACCAGAAGAAGCTACGCTGGGCGGTGAATACGTGCCGGCTGCCATCTTCAACCACGTGGATGCTTAGAGGCCGGTGGCTGCCCAAGAACTGACGGCTGATGGCGCCGGACTCCTCAAAAGCGTATAACAGATGTTGGCCATCCTCGGTCATGATGTTATATCGGTTGGCCGTCTCGAACCCCACGAAGGCCTCCAGGTGCTCAACCTGCTGGGTTATCACCAAGTCGTTGTGTTGCGTTAGATCAAGCATCCCTGTTTCCCCTTCCAATCCACTGTTGCCTGTGTGGCTACAAATCGATCTCGATTCGCAGTCGTTTGTTGATGCGCCCCTTGCTCTCGTGGCCCACCACGCGTATCCGGCCTACCTCCGTCGTGTTGGCAACGTGAGTGCCGCCGTCGGCCTGCATGTCCAGACCGGTGATGTCTATTGTGCGCACCTCTTTTATACCAGCAGGTAGCAAATTTATCTTAGTGCGAATTAGGTCAGGAATCTTGAATGCTTCGTCCCTCGGGTAGTTGCCGATAACGATATCCCGACTGGCTTCAACTTCCCTGTTTATTAGCTCTTCGACTTTTTCTGCGAAGTCCGACGACATATTCTCCAGCTCGAAGTCCATACGAGCATAGCCGGGCTGCATGTTGCCGCCTGTGACCTTCGCGCCGTAGTCGCGCCACACCACGCCACAGAGAATGTGTAGCGCAGTGTGGGTGCGCATCAGTTGGTGTCGTCGTCCCCAGTCCAGCACGCCGTGGACCTGTGTACCTATCGGCGGCATATCGCCATCGATCTCGTGCACAAGTTTACCGTCGGAGCGAGACAGTTTTTTGACCTGGTAGACGTCGTCTCCGGCAGAAAGCAGACCACTGTCTGCTGGTTGGCCTCCGCCTCCGGGGTAAAACGCCGTTCGGTCCAGAACCACGCCCTTGGCCGTGGTATCCGTTACTGTGGCGACGAATTCCTTTAAGTAACTGTCGGCGTAGCAGAGGATTTCTGTCATATGAAGCTCCGTACTGGATATTAAAAAATCTCTAATTATGAATAACCGGCGAAGTCCGGCTCTTCGTCACGAGTCGCGAAGCCCTTTACGGCTGCGATAGTGCCACCAATGGTTTTTTCCGTATCCCTGGTGCCTGCGAGGCCGTCAGAACGTTTCTTATAGCGTCACACTGGGACGATTCTTCCAGAATCCCGTCGCTTCCTGAAAGGCAAAAGCAAGCTGCAATACGCCCAAATCGTCCAGGTGTCGTCCAACGATCTGAACGCCTACTGGCAGGCCTTCTTCGGTGAAACCACATGGCACAGAAATGGCTGGGTGGCCGGTGACGGTGACATAGTAGCACGAGCGCATCCAGTCGATATACGTGTCCATCTCTACGCCGTTGATCTCGGTGACGTACGGCTGCTCAACATCAAACGGTGGGTGCTGACTCACTGGAAAAATCATGAACTCGTGGGTTTCCATGAACCGCCGGACATTGTGAAATACCTGGGCTCGTTTGGCTTCGGCGTTGCCTATTTCCAGGGTCGTGAGCTTCAGGCCCTCCTCAATGTTCCAGATAACGGTGTCCTTGAGCTGGTCGCGGTGCGCCTTCAAGAGGGAGTAGCGGCTGGTGGCGAATCCCACTGCCCGGTTGATCATGAAGGCCTCGTTGGCGCCGGAGAAGTCAGGGGCCGCATCGTCTATCGCGCAGCCCAGCGCCTCGAACACGCCTCGCTGCTTCTCAATGGTGGAAACGATTCGAGGGTCGACGGGCAGCCCGCCCATATCCATGCTCCACGCAATCCGAGTCCCATTGAAATTCCGATCAAGCGATGTATTTCTGAATATCTCGCCTGACTGAGTGTTCGTAGTAGGAGAACGTGGGTCTGGACCTGCTATTGCGCTGAGCATCAGGGCAATGTCCTGGACTGTTCTCGCCATGGGTCCCTGTACCGAAAGGTACGACCAGGGGGAATTACTTGGCCACACCGGCACCCGGCCGATTGATGGACGGAAACCAGTGATGTTGCAGAAGTTGGCTGGATTTCGAAGGGAGCCTCCCATGTCGCTGCCGTCGGCCAGAGGCACCATGCCGCAGGCTAACGAGACCGCTGCCCCACCGCTGCTGCCGCCGCAAGTCTTCGTCAGGTCGTACGGATTCAGAGTGCGTCCGAAAACCTCGTTGAAGGTCTGAGAACCAGCGCCGAACTCCGGTGTGTTGGACTTTCCGATGGACACCGCACCTGCCTTCTTCAGTCGCTCTACTATAAGCGCGTCGTGGTCGGGTACGTAGTCCTTATATATTTGCGAGCCGTAAGTCGTTCTGACCCCTTTAGTGGGAAACAGGTCCTTGTGAACGACGGGCAGCCCGTGCAGCGGCCCTATGTCGTCGCCCTTTGCCAGAGCCTCGTCGGCAGCCTTGGCCTCCGCAACGGCCTGGTCTGCGATAAGCGTCACGACGGCGTTAACGCTGGGGTTCACGCGTTCGATCTGCGCCAGATGGGCATCCATAACCTCTGCGGCGGAAAGTCTTTTTGTCTTGATGGCCTGCGCCATGTCCGTCGCGGTCATGAAGCAGATGTCGGTGTTTGGCATAGGTTCCTCCGGTTTAGTGAGCTTTGGCAATGTAATAAGTTGTGGGTTTGCGTGGGTAGAGCTAAAACCTCACCCCTGTGTTATTGCACTCATAAGGTTATCTGGTGCGCCCCCTCTCCGTCGACGGAAAGGGGGAACGGGGGTGAGGTTGAAACGAGGCATCTGAAAGAGCCTAATTAGTTACCGAGTTTGTCGCCCCGGCAAGGTTAGCACGACCAGTTATTATTTGGAACTGGCAGCCCTTACGCCCGTCTGTACCGTGTGAAACGGACGTGGTAGAATCGGGGGGGATTTTAGCTGTAAGAAGAAGGCGAGACAATGGACTCTCAGAATTACGATATCGTGATAGTCGGCGCGGGTATTATCGGGCTTGCCACCGCCATGACGCTGGCAAAAGAGTACCCCCGATACAAAATTGCTGTTCTTGAAAAGGACGTTGACGTGGCCCTGCATCAGACTGGCCACAACAGCGGCGTAATCCACGCGGGCATCTACTATGCTCCGGGAACCCAGAAGGCTAACTTCTGTTCCGTGGGAGGCAGGCTCCTGCGTGAGTTCTGTGACGATCACGATATTGAGTACGAGATGTGTGGGAAGGTGATTGTTGCCATCAACGACGAAGAGATCCCCCGACTTGAAGACCTGTTCCAGAGAGGCACCGCCAACGGCGCAGAGGGTCTTGAGATTGTCGGGCAGGAGCGGCTCAGAGAGCTGGAGCCTTACGCTGCTGGTGTGAAGGCCATCTACTCCCCCAAGACTGGCATCGTGGACTTCAAGAAGGTGTCAGATGCCTACTCCATCGAGTATCGAGAAAACGGTGGCGACCTGTTCACCAACACCGCTGTGCATAACATCAGCAAGCGTGGAGGCAAGATCATTCTGGAGACCTCTCGCGGCGAGATCGAGACGGAGAGGGTAATTAACTGCGCGGGGCTGCACGCAGACTCCGTCGCTCGAATGATGGGTGTCGATCCTGGATTGCGCATAGTGCCCTTTCGCGGCGAGTACTTCTCCATAAAGCCTGAGAAAGAGCACATGGTAAAAGGACTGATCTATCCGGTTCCGAACCCATCAATGCCTTTCCTGGGTGTGCATTTCACAAAGCGTATTACGGGTGGTGTCGAGGCCGGGCCTAACGCTGTCCTAGCGATGGCCAGAGAAGGCTATAAAAAGACGGATTTCAACTTCAAAGACATCATGGGGATGTTCACCTTCCCTGGATTCTGGAAGATGTCTGCAACTTATTGGAAGATCGGTGTCGACGAGCAGTATCGATCGATGCGCAAGTCAGTCTTCTTGAAGTCGTTGCAGACTCTGATGCCCGACATACAGATGGAAGACCTCGCTGAGCCAGGCGGAGGTGTGCGCGCGCAGGCTGTGGATAAGAACGGCAACCTGCTGCAAGACTTCGCCATCTCGGAGACGGAGAACGCCATTCATGTGCTCAGTGCGCCCTCGCCCGGCGCAACCTCGTCGCTGACCATTAGCCGCTACATCGTAGACATGGCGCAGAAGTCGTTCGAGCT
>CAUZQF010000245.1:0-4147 GCA_963581905.1 Dehalococcoidia bacterium | reverse complement strand
AGGCTAGTTGGGCTATTTAACTCCGCATAGATACTTCTTATGACTAAGGCCTCAACGAAAACAAGAGAGAAAAACATACG
The DNA here is from genome assembly GCA_963581905.1 of Dehalococcoidia bacterium. Classification (GTDB taxonomy): domain Bacteria; phylum Chloroflexota; class Dehalococcoidia; order Lucifugimonadales; family JADFKI01; genus Casp-Chloro-G4. Next base: position 4,067 of record CAUZQF010000245.1, on the reverse strand, counting down.
TGGCACCTGAAATTGAGTCCGCAGAAGCGCAGAGGTCCAAGCTAAGGCAGATCGCCGACGAGGCGCGAGAGGGCTTTGCCGATTTTCACGAAGCCCGCGAGCAGGCACTCCGCCTTTCTCGAGAGATCATTCGGAACTGCGCCAACTCGATTCGCGCTACTCACAGAGGAGAGTTCGCCCAGGCGAGAGAACTCATCATCATCATCGACGACCTCACTGGCCAGTTCGACCAGGTAAAGGAGTCGCACCCGGCTGTCTATTACGCCGGTTACGTCGAGGATGCACTGAAGGAATACGTGGAGGCGAATGCCACTTTGGCCTTTGCCGAAGGCAGCCCTCTGCCCATGCCAAAAGACCTGAAGGTTGGCGCTGCACCTTATTTGGGAGGACTGGCCGACACAGCAGGTGAGCTTCGCCGGTTCATACTGGACTCACTCAGGCGAGACGACTTCTCCAGGTGCGAGGAGCTTCTAGACGTTATGGACGAGATATACACAATACTAGTGACCATGGACTTCCCCGATGCAGTCACCAGGGGCCTGCGTCGAAACACCGACATGGTACGAGGCGTACTGGAACGAACGAGAGGTGATCTCACGGTGGCACTTAGGCAGCGCCGTTTGGAGGAGAAGCTGGCCGACGCAAGCGGGCCACGAAGCAACTCATAGCCTACATTTCCCTTGACTGCCTAGTACGGCTATGTTAGGTTTTTGCACGTCATAGTGCGAAGTTTCACAGAACTGAAGGTCTTCCCCCAGGGAAGGCCATTTTTTAATGGAGGCATAGCGTGACAATATTTGTCATCGCCATCGCCGCTGGAATTGTAGCCCTGATCTTCGGCCTAATACTGACCATTAATTTGATACGTCAGGACGGGGGCAGCGAACAGGTACAGTTCATCGGCAAGGCAATTCAACAGGGGGCCACGGCCTTTCTGACCAGAGAGTATACGCTCCTGGGCGGGTTCGTAATCATAATGGCCATTATCCTGGCGGTACTCATCGACTTTGACGTTACGGGCAAGCTAGCGGCAGTGGGCAGAGAACCGAACAGCCCGATACCCTCTACGGCAATTGCCTACCTCGTCGGAGCTATAGGTTCTGGCTTGGCCGGATTTATCGGTATGAGCATTGCTGTTCGTGCCAACACTCGTACAACAGTCAAGGCCATGGAAGGCCTGAACCCGGCGCTGCGAGTCGCATTTAACAGCGGCACCGTGATGGGTGTCACTGTGGTGGGAATCGGATTAATCGGCGTCACAGCGATGTATATGATATTCCAGGACATCTCTATCGTAGCAGGCTTCGGTTTCGGCGCTTCCTCCATAGCCCTGTTCGCTAGGGTAGGCGGCGGCATCTACACCAAGGCAGCGGACGTTGGCGCGGACCTGGTCGGTAAGATCGAACAGGGCATTCCCGAGGACGACCCCCGCAACCCTGCCACAATCGCGGACAATGTTGGTGATAACGTTGGAGACGTCGCGGGAATGGGAGCCGACCTTTTCGAGTCATACGTCGGATCGATCATAGCCACAATCGCGTTGGCCGCTGTAGGAGCCGGTGTGCTTGGCATAGCGGATCCCACGGGCACCTTCGATGCGAACCTATTCTTGCTGCCAATCATCATCGCAGCTATCGGCATATTCGCATCTATCATAGGAACATTCCTCGTTCGCACCAAAGATGGCGCCAGTATGGGACGCCTTCTCTGGTCGTTGCGCACGGGAATTATCACGGCCGGCGTTCTGGTACTGATAGGTACCGCCGTGGCCATCAACTTAATGGACCTTAATTTTAACCTCTTCTGGGTGGTACTAGTCGGTCTCGTAGCAGGCCAACTTATCGGCACGTCCTCTGAGTACTACACCTCGTTCGAGTTCAAGCCAACAAGAGAGGTCGCCGAACAGTCTGAGACCGGACCGGCCACCGTCCTGATTAGCGGACTTGGCCTGGGCATGATCAGCACGCTGATTCCGGGTCTCGTCATCGTAGTAGCAATGTGGCTTGCCAACACCATGGCCGGCACCTACGGAGTGGCCCTGGCCGCTGTGGGTATGCTCTCCACGCTAGGCATAACGCTGGCAACGGACGCATACGGTCCTGTGGCAGACAACGCTGGTGGTATCGCTGAACAGGCACACCTAGATCCCATCGTCCGAGAGCGCACAGACGCACTGGACGCGCTGGGCAACACCACCGCAGCAACTGGCAAGGGTTTCGCCATTGGCTCCGCAGTACTTACGGCTCTGGCCCTAATGGCCGCCTACTCTGAAGTAACTGGACTCAAAATAGCGGATTTCAGCCTGTTGGAAGTAAACGTGCTAATGGGACTGATCATCGGCTCGATGCTTCCGTTCATTTTCGCTGCTCTTACAATGCAGGCGGTGGGGCGAGCTGCAAACGCCATGGTGCAGGAGGTCCGACGTCAGTTCCGAGAGATCGCAGGGCTTCTGGAAGGCACGGCCGATGCCGACTACGCTCGGGCCGTCGACATCAGCACTAAGGGCGCCATGAAAGAGATGGTAGTGCCTGGCATTCTGGCAATCGCTGCGCCAGTAGTCGTGGGCGCGGTTCTAGGCGCGGCTGCTCTGGGCGGAATGCTCATCGGCGCCATCGCCACCGGATTCCTAATGGCTATTATGATGGCCAATGCTGGCGGGGCGTGGGACAACGCCAAGAAGTACGTTGAGGCAGGAAACCTCGGCGGCAAGGGCTCTAAAAATCATGAAGCGGTCGTCGTTGGAGACACCGTAGGAGACCCCTTCAAGGACACATCAGGACCAGCGCTGAACATCCTAATCAAGCTGATGTCCATCGTGGCACTGGTATTTGCGCCGCTGTTCCTAGGCTAGTAAAGAACTTTGCAACAAAAAAAGGCCCTGGACTTAATAAGTCCAGGGCCTTTTCAATTACCGGCGATTTAGGAGTTCAAGCACTCAACACAATTACATGCCTGCGGATTCTCGAACAGGCCTTTGAAGAGGTTCTCCACCAGCTGCTTATTAGTTAGACCGAAGGACTTGCCGATGGCCAGAAACTCTCGCATGCGCACCTGTCGGTCCCTATCCTCATCCCTCGTCAGATCATGCCCGTGTACCAGGGCCGTCCGGAGATAGGAGCGTAGTGCTGTGAGATGATGCGAAAGAATCGTCTTCTTCACGTCATCATTTAGAGTAGTAAGGTACTCCGCCATGGCTTCTTTAGGATCCTTGGAATATACCTTTCCGCGATCAGGCACTTTTAGCCTGCGCATCCACCATGTCTAAAGACTCAACAACATCACCAAATGCCGTGCCCGCCTCTGGCTCAACAACTGAAGACCCGCATTGGAAACAGGAAACGTATGAGCCAAAGTGGTCCGTTTCCTCGTAAAGGTCTCCGTCCCATCTCTGGCATGATTTCAACCAGACCATTGTTCACACCCCACGAACTAGAGATTCGAATTGGCTTGATATGCCTTACACATTCCAATCTATTGGTCGAGTGGGAACACAGGGGGTACGGATAGTGGACCGCTGGGGAAATTGTGAGACTGGGAGTGAGGAGTTGTGACAAAAACGTTAGAATGAAGGGCTGATAAAGTCCTCTGTAAGGCTTCCGTGCAAGGGTCTGGAAGGCCTTTTCATAGTTGCTGAGGCTGTTCGTGGCTATGGGGCGGCCTTATTTATCCCACTAACGAAAGCGTCACTTTAGGAGAACAGACATTAGATACGTTAGAAAAGATGGCTGGGACCTCGGGAAATTGAGGGAGGAAAGATGTCGAAATCATTCAAGAGGCTGAGGTCATAGTGCTAATATAGAGACCGATGCAATCGCGCGGCTGCGGATCATGGACTGAAGAAGTGATCTTTCGAGTCGCATTGCTCTACAAAGTTGCCCAGGTGGCGGAATGGCAGACGCGGCGGACTTAAAATCCGCTTACCGCAAGGTAGTGTGGGTTCGAGTCCCTCCCTGGGCACCAGTTCATAGACTGCTAATAGATCCGGACTCGTGACGGTCACAGCTGTCAATTTGATTGAAATGGTCACATTCTGGTCACAAAGTCCGCCGATTACCAACGATTAAGAG
>CAUZQF010000244.1:0-4186 GCA_963581905.1 Dehalococcoidia bacterium | reverse complement strand
GCCAGAAGCGAAGCAGAGGTAAGAACACGTCTGCTGCAGCGGTACCCGTCTGAACTTGTTAACCAGGTACTGGCCACCCTTACTCGTCAGGGCCTCATTAATGATTCAGAATTCGCTTACCTCTGGAAGCAGAGCCGAGACAGCCATAGGCCACGCAGCGCGTTCCTCATTCAGCGAGAGCTGCGAGCCAAGGGCGTATCCCCTGACCTGGCCGCCCAGGCCGTTGCTGATCTCGACGAGGCCGATGCAGCCTACAGAGCAGGCCAGAAATACGTCAGGCGTCTCCGTGACTTGGACTTCCAAAATTTCAGTACCAAGCTGTGGGCACACCTCGGCCGAAGAGGATTCAACAGTTCCACAAGCCGAAATGTTGTAACCCGGCTGTGGACCGAATCCGAGCAACAGATCGATTCTTCCTTAAGCACCGAATCCACAGAACTTCCCTTTTTCGATAGTTCAGGGGTTAGTGAACGTGACTAACCCCTCTGCCAAATCCGAACCACCTAGTCCCACTGCGCCTCTCAAGTTTCTACCTGCCCAAGCGGCACAAATAATGAGTATGCAGTCATGCGGTACGCAGGAGGAACCTTAATGCCCGAAGGACCATTAATAAATATCGTCGTTATTGTCGTGTTGCTGTTGTTCTCAGCCTTCTTCTCCAGCTCGGAAGCAGCCTTTCTGTCGCTGGAGCGGGTAACGATCATCCACTTGGTTAACACTGGAGTGCCAGGGGCCCAGCGCGTTTCAGACATGATCGCTAGTCCTGAAAAGCTGCTATCGACCATTCTTCTGGGAAATAACCTGGTGAACATCGCATTTTCAGCGGTTATTACCGTGCTGGCCATCTCATACATAGAGGACAGCGGTACGGCGGTACTGGTCGCCACGGCAGTGGGAACCATAGTGGTGTTAATCTTCGGCGAAGTCATTCCTAAGACCATCGCAGTTCACAATTCGACCAAGGTTTCCTTTATGTACGTGCGTCCGCTAAAGGGAATCGAGCTAATGCTGTGGCCGCTAGTAATGATGTTGCAGTGGCTCACTCGTCGCGTTCAAAACGCATTTGGCGGCTCTGACGCCCGGGCGCGCATGCGGTCCATCACCGAGGGCGAACTCCGAACTCTCATCGATATAGGAGAGGCTGAGGGCACTTTTGAATCTGCCGAGGCCGAGATGCTCGAGAACGTATTCCGCTTTGGCGACAGGCAGGTGCGGGAGGTAATGACGCCGCGCCCTGAGATCAAGGCATTGGAACGCGGAGCAACGCTTCGTGAATTTCTCGATGTCTACAGTGAGAACTCGCACACCCGCTTCCCTATATATGATGGGTCGGTCGACGACATTATCGGAGTTGTGTCCGCCAAGGATGTGCTCAAGGTCATGGCCAATCAGGGCATGGCGTACGAGGACTCTGTCACCAACGAGATTCGGGACGCTGTGTTCGTTCCAGAGACCAAGCGCATTGCAGAGCTTTTCGATGAGATGCGCCACTCCGGAAACCAGATGGCCATGATCGTCGACGAGTATGGAGGTCTAGCCGGTGTCGTTACCCTCAAACGAATATCCGAAGAGGTCGTCGGACCAGTCGGCGAAGAGGGGGAAGCACCAGAAGAGGAGTACGAGGAGGTCGCCGATAACACCTTCCACGTTGAGGGAGGAATGGACATTCAGGAGGCCAACGAAGAGCTGTCTCTAGGTCTACCCGAGGGCGACTTCGACACTGTTGCAGGTTTTCTACTAGAGAAGCTAGGACACATTCCCGAAGAGGGTGAGGAACTCGAGTACGAAAACCTGCACATCAGGATCATAGAGATGCGAGACCTCAAGATCGAAACAGTGCGGGTCACCCGTTTGGCCACTGAAGATTCAGCAGGTAATAACGTGGAAACCAATGGCACGGGCAATGAGCCATCAGGATAATCAAATAGTCAGTGCCGTCCGCAGGCCCGTTCGTCAGGCGCTGGCGGACGCAGACATGGCTGGCCACACAGTAGTGGTGGCTGTGTCAGGTGGGCCAGACTCCATGGCCCTGTTCGACGCATTGATGAGCCTGCGAGAAGAACTCAATTTGACGCTGCATGGCGCCCACCTGGACCACGGCCTTAGAGGGGAGGCTTCCAGCGATGACGCCAGGTTTGTACGGGAACTCTTCGTCGGGGCTGGAATCGACGCAACGGTCGAAGAAGCCGATGTTTCCGAGTACCAACTGACCAATCGCCTTTCATTAGAGGAGGCCGCGCGGGATATGCGTTACGCCTTCTTGGCGAAGGTGGCGAATCAACAAGAGGCCGCCGCTGTTGCCGTAGGCCATACTGCCGACGATCAGGCCGAGTCCATACTCATGCATCTGGTACGCGGGACTGGTCTGACTGGCCTACGGGGTATGCAGCCGCTAACTCAGCGGGTATCAGTCAATGCAAACTTGAAAATCGTTCGTCCGATACTGGAGGTCTCCAGGGCAGATACGGTGGCCTACTGCTCCGCCATGGACCTAGAGCCCCGGCACGACTTGACAAACGACACTACCGACATGACGCGCAACCGCGTTCGCGCCGAGCTCCTGCCGATGCTGGAATCGTACAACCCATCTGTTAGGCAGGCCCTCATAAGGCTTTCCAAGAACGCAGCAGTGGACCTGGACTTCATCAGCCGAGAGGTTGATGCCGTATGGGACCGAGTGTGTAGGACAGACGCTGGTAGTCTTAGGATCAATCTTGAGGCATATCGCGAACTACACCCTTCGTTGCAGCAGCACCTGTTTCGCCGCGCCATCCTGCATCTCAAAGGAGATCTGGCTGACGTAGAGCAGAAACACCTTGAGGCCATGGCAGTCCTGGCGCAGGGTTCGGCTGGCAAAGGCTTAGACCTACCAGGAGGCATCCGTTTTCAGGTCGGTTACGACGAGGCAACCATAACTTCTTCAGATTCGATTACGCCGTCTGCAGGTGCGCTAAAGGAATGTCAAAGGCTGAGCGCTCCTGGTGATACGGAGCTGACTGATTGGTGTGTCCACATCAGCCTTGCCACCGACGCAACCGCGGTTCAAGGCAGCGCTTTCGTCGCTTATTTATCGCAAGCGGCCTTGGGAGATGAGGTCTGGGTGCGCTCGCGAAGACCTGGGGACCGCTTTCGGCCGCTGGGCATGTCGCATCAAAAAAAGCTTCAGGACTTCATGGTGGATAGCAAGATACCCCGAGAGCAGAGGGACGACGTTCCATTGCTAGTGACGCCTAGAGGAATCGCCTGGGTTGTCGGCTGGCGGGTAGCTGACTGGGCCAAGGTCCGGGACACTGATACCAAATCGCTACGGGTGGAATTCACAAAGCGAATTTAGGCTGCATGCCCGAAGTACCACTTAACCATCGCAGTATCCCAACCCCCATTTATACAAAAATCACATTACGCGGTCGAGGCGTGGGTTGGGTGTAATGCCCGGTGTGCGCCCTCTTCGGGCCACAGGCTTGCCGTCGATCTCGTGAATATCTGCCGAGAAGTTGTTGGGAGGAGCGTTAGATATGGTGGAGCCTACTCCAAAGCCGTTCACAGGCGAGCCAGCCTCCACGAACTCGTGAATCTTCTCAGGACCAAAGTGACCCGTAACGAAGATTTCAACGTGACGGAAGCCCTCCTGGTCCAACCGGCCTCTCACCTCGTTCACAAGCTCAGGTGTGACGCCGCCTCGCTCCTCAGGAGTGTTCAGGCTGATACCGCGCAGCTTCTCTCGGAAGGCACGGGCCACGTTCAGCGCCTCCTCAGCCTCGTCCTTGAAGGTATCCACAAGGGCCACTCGGGGCACGTCCTGGGGCATATGTCGGTCGAAGGACTGAATGGCCTTGACGGTGTCGCCCATTAGCAGGGGCAGGGCGTGAGGCATGTTGCCAGCGGGAGTGATGCCAGACAGTCTGGCTCCCAGCACAGTAGACACGGAAACGCATCCACCAACCACTGACGAGTAGTCAATTATGGCGACGACGTTGGGATGAACGTTCCGAGAAGCCATGCCGACTACAGGAATGCCCTGTGCCGCATCCACGCTCTCGCGAGCAGCAGTCGCCCATCCACAACAGGAGGCCAGTATGCCGCAGATGGTAGTCTCATAGAGGCCAAAGGCGCTGTAAGGAGCCTTGATTCGCAGGGCCACCTCTTTGCTCTCAACCATCTCGCCCTCTTCCAGGGCCCAGACCTC
>CAUZQF010000243.1:0-4196 GCA_963581905.1 Dehalococcoidia bacterium | reverse complement strand
TGCCCAGACCAGGTCCGCCCTTGAGCGTGACTCTGTCTTCACTGTCCGGAGCTAGCGAAACCGTAGAGCAGATCTCGGCGCCAGAGGTAGCGTCAGGGTCGTCGCCGCCGTCCTTGATAACCGAGCATAGCACCCTCCCTCCGTCGAGGAATTCGCACCGGTGAATCTGAAAGGTAACGTATTCGCCTATAGGTAGTTGAATCGTGACCTCGAAAACGGGCTCTTTGACAAGCAGAGATTGAACCGCAGCCTTGGATGCTGCAGCAGCACATGATCCTGTGGTGTAGCCAGTCCGCATCTTCCGTCCCTTGACGGTAGGCCGACTGTAGTCACTTTCGCGTTTTGCCATTCCTAAAACCCCACCCTACTATTCGGGCAGCGCTGAAAGACTACTCTCCGAGGTAGACCATACATCTTGAATGCGGCGGGCGGTGAGGCTCACCAGCCTGTCGTCGATACCCAATGTGTCAGTGACAGAGAAAGCGATGTCAGAGAAGGACTGCTTGAGCTCTTCAATGCCGCCTTCAATGTTTCGGGTGAGTATGACGCCAGGGAAGAAGATATATGGCACGCATATCATGGACGTTACGCCCCGGTCGGCTAGCTGCTGAGCCGCCTCTTCCATGGTGGGCGTGCCGAAGTGGGACTGTGCCACCGCAACAACGAAAGCGTCACCCAACTTCTTCTCAACAATCTCACCGAACTCTCGGAACCACTGGTGATCTTCCCTTTCAGAGCGCGTGCCGGCCTTGACCAGCATTACGCCACGAGGTGAAGCAACGACAGCGCCATTTAGTGCTCGGGTCTGCGCCAAAACGCGGTCCACCACAATGTCGGCCATCGCCGGATCAGATCCCAACGAAGCAGAAGGTCGAATATCGGTGCCGGGGCACTGCTTCAAAGCCTTCCCGATCTCCTCTTCCAGATCTTCCGTGAGATGCGTGCCCTTCCCCAGAAGGAACGGCATGACGGTGATGCGAGAACGCCCTCTTTTAACCAGAGCACTCACTGATTCCGCAAGGTCGGGTTTAATGAACTCTAGGCAGGCAACCTGCACATCGTCGGAGCTGCCGCCCAACTCAATCTGCAGCCTACGAACCATGTCCTGAAGGCCTTCGGCCGTATCTTTCCCGCTCTGGCTACCATGAGCTAGCAGTACCACGCCCCAGGGGCTGGCCGTTCTATTAGAATTATCAGAACTTTCGAGAGTCATTAATATCCTTGTGTCGCAATAGTAAGCAGCGCATTCAGCGTAGCCGCTGCAGCCGAGCTACCGCCGCGGTTGCCCAATATTGTTATATACGGGACCGAGCGCTGTACAAGCTCCTGCTTGGACTCGACGCAGGCTACGAAGCCTACGGGCATACCAATTATAAGGGCTGGCGAAACTTTTTGCTCATCTACAAGGTCCAGCAGGGCCAGCAATGCAGTAGGAGCATTTCCCACGGCAACCACCGCTCCTGAGATCTTCGGGGCCAATTCCCGAATGGCCGCAGCTGATCTTGTGATACCCTCAGCTTTGGCAACCTCAGCCACATTTGGAGTGTCGATCAGCGTGATAATAGGGTTGCCGCTGATCTTCAGCATTGCCTTGGACGTCCCTACTTCCACCATCCTCACGTCAGTAACGATCTGCGCCGAAGACTTGATCGCCTCAAGGCCAGCCTCTACTGCGCCGGGGCTGAACTTGATCGAGTCCACGATCTGTGGCTCGCCCTCCGCCCTGACGATGCGGCTGACCACGTACCTCTCGCCCTTTGTGAGATGCGTCAGCGGCGGCATAACATCGTCCACCATTTCGAGGCTCAGGCGGTCTATTTCATCCGGTTCCAGACCATATTTTTGAAGTAGTGTTTCTCGGTTAGTCAAGGTTTTCCATCTTTATGAGCATTCAGCACCTGACGCGTAACGTCGGTCTTCATACTATAATAGTTCAGCCTTCGAGGCTATTTTTAGATATCCCGGCTAATAAGTTAATATCGGCCAGTGCGAGAGAGTAAGTGGATACCCATCCAGCCGGAATAGCCGGACACGATCCAAAAACTATGCAATATTCCATAGCTTATTATTTAAAATATGCCAAAATTTAATTTTCCCAACTTGGGCGACCTGCTGGGAACGTCCGATGCGTCTGTAGACTTTGGAGAACCACCAGCCTTGGCCATCGTTGGCTTGGGAAACCCAGGCCCGAAATACGCCGAGACCCGTCATAACGTCGGATTCTGGTTCATAGACCTGTTGGCCAAGAAGCACAGTGTCAAGTTGGAACGCAAGCACAAGACTTCGCTCATCGGCGAGTGCATGATAGAGGGCCAGCGAGTTGTCCTGGTCAAGCCTCGCACCTTCGTGAACCTCAGCGGCCAGTCCGTCGAATACCTCATGGCGAGGTACAGCATTTCATTGGACAAGGTGCTGATCGTTTACGACGACATCAACCTGCCAGCCGGCAAGCTTCGCCTGCGGCCGGAGGGAAGCGCCGGAGGGCATAACGGCATCAGGTCAATTATTGGTTCCACGAAGTCGCAGGAATTCCCCAGGATGAGGGTCGGTGTAGGCAAGCCACCGGAGGGCTCAGACCAGATTGGCTACGTGATCGGCAAGATGTCTCCACAAGAACGTGACGCAACCAGCGAAGCGCTTCAGCGAGTGACCGAGGCCGTGTCCAGCTTGCTGACGGAGAGCATCAACATCACCATGAATAAGTTTAACTAGCCAAGTCGCTTTATTGCGACGACGCCCAAATTAATTTCGCTACGCGCTCTCGCCGCTGCCCTGTCGCCGGTCCTGCACTAGGCGCAGGGCCTCGCTGCCACGAGCGTAGGCGTCGCGCTCCATCGGATGGCTGGACCCGTTCTTGATGTGGGCAGGCCGCCACCCGCGAATATAGGCGAAAAGGTACAAGCCCCAGCCTCTGGCCAACTGGTCCTGTACATGGAAGAGCTCGTGACCGACCAGCATGATGCCGTAGTCCGAGTCCAAGGCCGGAGCGTCACTGGTGAGATGTCCCCTGCCCCTGATGGTCACCGCGTGCTGGCCAAACATGCCGAAGAATTTGCCGAACAGCGACCCTTTGACAACAGCTGTATCGTCGATCAACGATTCGCTATACCAGACGGCAAGAGCCTGCCTGGCTTCACCAGAAAGCATCATTCATGTCGCCATGACAACCCCTTCTTCGAAATCGCTGAAGCCCTCAATTTAGAGCCTTATCGGGACGCACAGTTCCTAGCTATCCCTAGCACAACCTATATAGGCCGATTCAGAAGACCCTCATCTGTCTTACCGTGTATAATGCGTCGTGCTTACCCATCATTAAACGGCGAATCCTGCCGCAATAACATGATTATTTACCCACCGATTGTAAGGAGCATTAATGCAATTTGGCCTTTTTTACGAGTGGCCTAATCCCACTCTACGCAACTGGAAAGACCTCTTCGAAGAGGGTGTTAAACAGATTCAACTTTCTGAGGAGTTAGGCTTCGACTACTGCCTAATCGCCGAGCATCACTTCACCAACTACGGCAACTCTCCTTCACCACTTCTGCAAGCCCTGTACATCGGCCAGCGAACCAAGCGCATCAAGATTGGCACCGCTGCGGTCGTTCTGCCTGTGTGGCAGCCATTGCGACTGGCCGAAGAGATTGCCGTCCTGGACAACCTGATCGACGGCCGCTTCATGTGCGGTGTCGGTCGAGGCTACCAGGCCTATGAGATGGCCAGCTTCGGCGGCGACGTCAGCGAGTCCCGCGGAAAGTTCCAGGAGACCTTAGACATCCTCATCAAGGCATGGACGTCCGAAGAGTCCTTCACCTACAAAGGGGAGTATCACAACATCCCCATGCCGGTCAGGGTCTTCCCCCAGCCCATGCAGAAGCCACATCCACCGCTATGGTTGGCCGGAACCAGCGTAGACTCAATGAATTTGGCGGCTAAACTGGACATGATGCCCCTGTCCTCTGGAATGATGGGACAAGACGGCATGAAAAAACAGCTTGGTGTCTATGTCCATGCTTTGGAAAACGTCGGCAAGCCTCTGACGGGGATCAACCTGGGCGCGCAGTGCATGACGCATGTGGCCCCCACCGACGATGAGGCCTTTGAAATGCTTAAGTATGCCCGCTGGCAAAACCGAGCCCAGCGTGGCCTGAACCGTCAGGCCGTGGTCAACGGTCAAGTCGAAGCCACCCCTTACGAAG
>CAUZQF010000242.1:0-4241 GCA_963581905.1 Dehalococcoidia bacterium | reverse complement strand
GGTCAGGCAGGTAAAGAGTCGGCGTTGCTGAGGGAATCGGAACGGCAGCTCGCGTCGGAATCGGCAATAGTGGGACTTGCGGCGTGCTGGTCGGCTCAACGGGAAGGTCCGCTGGCGAAGACGGAACAGGCGTGGCCTGATCCGGCGGCACAGATACTGGCGATGGCAGGTCAGGCTCCGGAACGCCTTCGGGCGTCCACAACGAACACGCCGTCAGAACTACTGACACGGCTAGCAGAGACACCGTCGCTCTAACAGCGGCGAAGTGATAATTCATGGAATCAGATTAACCCGCTCCTCCGTCAAAGACTACGCGCACCGCACCCAATGTGGATTGAATTTCGGCCACACTGCACAGACCTAGGCCATCTGACAATCGATTACCAAGCCGAATGCAACAGATAAGTAACTATCTGGTAACACTAGTGCGAGATAATCGGGTTAGGCAATACAGAACAAGAGGAGACCCGAAATGCTGAACTTGAAGAACTGCCCCCGCTGCAACGGCGACGTAAGCGTATTAAGCGACTGGTACGGCGAGTACGAGAACTGCCTGCAGTGCGGCTGGACCAAGGACTCGGCAGACGACCCTCTATCCATTTCCATGGAGCGGAACCTGGAAAAGCTACACACCGAGCTGCCGGAGCTAACCAGAGCCAGCTAAATTCTGCTTAAATTAGGTAATTTGGCCCCGAAAGCCTGAGGATGGCCAGAGAAGCGTTAAAACAAACATATATAGGAAACTTTACGGCCTCGCGTAAATGCGAGGCCGTTGCTCGTTAGTCTTTACGGGTTCTGGAATAGACCTGTATACTCGTTCTATGGGATTGCGAACCCGTCGAGCATTAATGACGGTGTTTACAGTTAAAGTGGCTTAAGGCGCACAGGGGAGACGAATCATAGACGAGTCTCGGTTACGCACTCTACTTCAGGACTTCAAGGACAATGGCCTTTCGGAAGACGAGGTCATTGAAAAGCTGCGAGACCTGCCCTTTGAAGACCTGGAATTCGCCAAGATAGACCATCACCGGGCCCTACGCAAAGGCTTTCCCGAGGTTGTCTTCGGCCAGGGCAAGACGCCTGAGCAGGTGGCTTCCATCGGCGAGGCGCTCTTGAGGCAGTCGGACCGCCTACTGGTCACGCGAGCCTCTCAAGAGGCCTTCGACGCCCTGCAAAAAAAAGAGTCTGACGCCCAGTACGACGCCGTCGCCAGGACGATTGTCGTGGACCGACGCCAGCCAGATTCAGTAACGACAACACCCGGCGTACTGGTCGTATGCGCGGGCACAGCAGACCTCCCCGTGGCATACGAGGCAGCCATAACAGCAGAGCTGATGGATAGCCAGGTGGAACGGGTCTACGACGTTGGAGTTGCCGGGATTCACCGGCTACTGGCCCAATTGCCCGTGCTGCAGAAGGCCAGGGTCGTCGTGGCCGTGGCCGGCATGGAAGGCGCTCTGCCTTCAGTCATAGGCGGGCTCGTCCAGGTTCCTGTCATAGCAGTGCCCACCAGTATCGGGTACGGGGCCAGCTTTGATGGGCTAGCCGCCCTGCTGGCCATGCTTAATAGCTGCGCCACAGGCATCGGGGTCGTCAATATCGATAACGGTTTTGGCGCGGGCTATCTGGCCTCGATAATCAACAGGCTGCCCACGCCTGCTCTCGACTGAACAAGACGGCTCTCTACTCTGCGCAACGACACTCTCCATCACTCTCAGGCATCACCCTCTGCACTGTCTTACCTTTCGCAAGTTCCGACTTTCATCGACGCTGTGTTAAAATTGGCAGCGCGTTTTCAATCCAGCAATGACTTATGTTCAAAGAAGGCCTAAATAGGCTAGTTGTTCATGCAAGGGAATGTTTATATTTTTGTTGTCTTCGCAATAGTTATACACAAAACTAATTTAGAAACTACAGGTTTTTGATATGGTCAATTTTAGTATTAATCTTGATGAGCGGCTTCTCAAACTGGCGCAGCGGGCGCCTGACCAGTGGCGAGTCGATGGCTGCGGCGTCACTCGATCTGCCAAGGCGATACCGGTTCTGGTGCACGATGACGCCTACGTTCCGGACACTCACCGCACCAGAGTGCTGCTTGTCGGCGGCCTTTCCGGCAGCTTCGAAGACGTAAGCCGCTCCCTGGAGGCCATAGAATCATACCTCGACGGCGGCGATGATCTGGCCAAAGAGATTGCCTTGAGTGCAGTGCCCTGCGGCAATCCCGACGGCCTGGCTGCTGGCATCTCACGTAGCAACGCGGCGGGCGGCAACCCAGCCACTGGCTACCCACCCTCCGATGACGGCTATTACGGTCACGAACATAATCCCGAGACGCGCTATCTGTGGCGGTGGATAAGCTTCAATGCCCCAGACGTTGTTCTGGAAGTGAGAAACGGCATAAGCGTTCGATGGGAATACTCTGGCTCGGTTTCCAGGATTGGCACCTCGCTAAACGCCTACCCCTTGGCAGAGGAGGGAAGTCTGTTAAACGCCTTGGCAGAGGGGGAGCCTAACAAACTGGCTCCAATCCCAGGCCTTCTTTTGACCTGCCCCGAGGACTCCCTGAAGTCCGAACTGACGAAGCTTTGGGCCAAACTGTCACAGGAGTCGGCCTTGGGGTCGTCACCGGCCCGCCAGGTCCTGGACGGCAGACGGTCCCGCACCCCATTGGACGTGGCGCGTATCCTTGGCGCAGTCTACGGCCACAAGCTCAACCCGGTGATCTATACCCAGGGTGTCTCGCTGAGCGGACGACTTCGCCTTAAAGAGCTGGATCCCGACGGAGAAGACCCTGTCCCGGAGCTAGTTCACACGGTACATGGCTACTCATCATGCACCCTGGACCAGGTATTTGGGGAGACCAAAAGCGGCTCCAACTTGGCAGGCATGGTGTGGGCAGACGAGCTCACGACTGCTACAGGAGAGAAGCGCTACGCTGAACAGCTGGTCGAGATTGCAGATCTGTACAGGACATCGGAGCCAGGAAACGTACCACCCCCATCCGACCCAGAATACCGCCCAGAGGACATGTTCTACGCTGGCGCACTATTGGGAAGGGCCACCGAGATCACCGGCGACGAGTCCTACATCGATATTCAGGCCCGTTTCCTACTAGATGCAGGCACGCAGCAGGAGAACGGCCTGTTTTGGCATGATCGCACGGCTCCATACTTTTGGGGACGCGGCAACGGTTTTGCTGCCCTGGGCTACTGCGAGACGCTGACCTACCTACCACGCAATCACATCGAGCGAGGGACGATACGTCGCGCCCATCAGAGGCACCTGGAGGCCCTGCAGAAGTACCAGTCGCCGTCCGGAGGCTGGCTGGAGGTCATAGACTTCCCCGGCTCGTACGCTGAACTGACCGTCACCTGCATGGTAGGCTACGCCATGGCGCGAGGAATGCGCGTGGGCTGGCTTGACGACTCATTCAAGCTATCGCTGGCGTGGGCATGGCAGTTCGTCAACGAGCGCGTGGACGACGAAGGCGGCCTGGTGGACGTTTGCACCGGTACTGGCGTGCAGCCCGGCCTGCGAGAGGTGTTCGACCGGCCTGCCATTTTCGGGATTGACGACCGAGGCGGCGCCATGGCCTTGTGGTTCGCCTGCGAGATGGAGCGCTACCTGCGGGAGCTGAAATAAATTAGTTTAGAATGGGTGAGCGCGGCTAGGCTATATTGCATGTACGAAGTTAAGCAGAGCATGTTGGTAATTCACAAAAATTAGTGCCTTTACTTAAAATAGCGTAAAATCAGAGTCACGTCACAGCAGATAAAGCAAAAGGTCCAAGAGAGAGGTTTTCGATGGTTGCTACTAGATTCAACGAAGTGATTACGTCCGAAGAGCAGTTACGAGACATATTCGGCTGGCCAGCCGAGCGAGCTGTGAAGAAAGAGCTGCAGCAGCTAGACAAGCACTGCAGGGCCATCATCGAAAAGTCACCTTTCGTGCTTTTTGCCTCCTCAGACGGCACAAAGTGCGACGTATCTCCCAAGGGCGACGAGCCGGGCTTCGTACAGGTGCTGGACGACAAGACGGTTGCCATTCCTGATTTGCCAGGTAACAGCCGGCTGGACACCCTGAGCAACTTCATCGCCAACCCTCAGGTGGGTATGCTGTTCATGGTCCCTGGCATGAACGAGACTCTCCGCATCAACGGCCGGGTAACCCTGGTTCGTGATGCCGAACTCCTGGAGAGCATGTCTGTAGGCGGCAAATTACCCAAGCTGGCCATAGTCGTT
>CAUZQF010000241.1:0-4246 GCA_963581905.1 Dehalococcoidia bacterium | reverse complement strand
AGGAAGTTCGGCTCAGTCAGCAAGAGCCTAGCCAAAGCCAGCCTGCTGCGCTCTCCACCGCTAAGCGCGGAGATAGTCTTGAATACCTCATCGCCACGGAACAGGAATCGGGCCAGGTAGTCTCTGGCTGCAGGAATGGGAATGTTCTTGGTGTCCAAAAGAGTCTGCATTACCGTGGAGTTCAGTGGGAGGTCGGTGCTGCCCTGACTGAAGTAACCGGGCTCCACGTTGTGGCCGAGGCTTGCGCGGCCAGCCAGCGGTTCCAGTTGGCCCAATAGCGTCTGCACCAAAGTGCTCTTGCCGATGCCATTGCTGCCCACAATACCCGTTCGTGTCCCTCGCGAGAGCTGCAGGTTAGACATGGAAAGCAGCGGCACGGCTCCAGAGTCGTCACGGTAGCCTATAGTCAGGTTGTCTGTGCTAAGCACGGTCAGGCCTGTTCGCAGGTTTTTGACGGAGTTTAGCCGGACGTGGGTTTCTTTCGTCGCAGGCTTTTCTATTCTCACCAGACGGGCCAACCGCGTCTCGCGACCCTTGGCTTCCCTGGAGCGCTGCCCCGCCTTATATCGGTCAATGAAAGACTGCTCTTTGGCGATGTACTCCTGCTGGTGCTCGTATTCTTTGAACTGCCGCGTGATCTGCTCGGTTTTCATCTGCTGGAACTTCGTGTAGTTGCCTGCATAGGCTTTGAGAGAGCCTCGGTCCATTTCCCAAACGTGATTGGCCACCCTGTCGAGGAAGTAACGGTCGTGGGAGACCACTATAGAACAGCCACGGAACTTAGTCAGGAAGTCCTCAAGCCAGTCCAACCCTTTGAAGTCCATGTAGTTGGTGGGCTCGTCCAGAATGAGAAAATCGGGATCAGAGAGTAGTGCCTTGGCCAGGGCCGCTCTGGTGCGCTCCCCGCCACTGGCAGCGTTGGCAGGAGTGTCTAACGTCTCAGCAGGAAGCCCTACGCCATCCACAACCTGGTCGAAACGGTGCTGGTAGTCATACCCGCCCAGCGCCTCGTACTCCTCCAATAAGGAAGCATACTTGCGCTCGGCCTGTCGCCGGTCCTGGTTGCTGGCATCCTGGATTTCCAGGGCACTGGCGGCCATTTCGACCTCGACGGTTCGCAGGTGGTCGAAGGCGGACATCACCTCATCGCGCAGCGTACCCTTGGCGTCCTGCTCAGGTGACTGGGCCACATAGCCAACGTTGATGCCGTTCTGCCAGGTTACGCTTCCCGCATCGGGCGGTATCTGGCCAACCAGTAATTTGATGAGCGAGCTTTTCCCGCCGCCGTTGGGGCCCACGATTCCCACGTGAGAGCCCTCGTCGACCTGCAGGTCTACTTTGGAGAAAATCTCGACTTCGCCATAAAGGAGCCTCAACTGGGAGGCGGTAAGGACAGGCATAAGTTAGAAGTTAAATATCCTGAAATTCATAGTGTTCTATTAAGATTAACTGGCCAGCCGCCGGTAGTCCAGTGCTGCCGGTGTTTAGATAGCACGACTGGCTAAACAACAGGCGATTGTGAGCCGATTCGAGTCTGGAACCAAGCCAGCATTCTCGTCAGGTACTCCTCCCTCATGCGCGGGTGCGCCGACCGCATCATGCTGTGGGCGCACCCAGGAAATCGCACTAACTCGACCTCCTTGCCCAGACGCCGTAGAGCAACGAAGTACTGCTCGCTCTGCTCGATAGGGACGCGGTTGTCGGCCTCGCCGTGCAGGAGCAACACGGGCGTCTCAACCTTGTCGACGTAGGTCAAAGGCGAGTGCCTGGAGTAGACGTGAGTGTTGGAGTGTCGTGGCCCGCCGGTGTGTATCTCCAGGAATCGCACACCGATGTCGGACGTCCCATACATACTGGTCAGGCTAGTGACCGGCGCTCCAAGAACTGCAGCCTTGAAACGTGTGTCGTGACCTATAATCCAGGCGCTCATGTAACCGCCGTAGCTGTATCCGGTGATGCCCAGCCTGTCGGTGTCGATGTACGGCCTCTCGCTCATATCATCCACCGCCGCCATGATGTCCAGGTAGTCTTCGCCACCCCAGTCACCATGGATAGCCTTCATGAAGTCCATGCCGTATGTGGAAGAGCCTCTGGGGTTTACCGCCAGCACGACGTATCCCTGGCTAGTCAGCACCTGCTGGATTGGGTTGAAGGCGTCGGTGAAAACACCGCTGGGGCCGCCGTGGATATCCAGGACCATGGGGTAGGTAGATGAAGGATCGAAATCCTCCGGTAATAGGACGCGACTTTCGATCTCGAAGCTGCTTCTGTTCAGGCTGAATTTCTGGACTGTCACCGTTGCATGGTCCCGAAAGTAGTCCTGGTTCTCGTGGGTCAGCTGCCGGGAATAGCCTGACGCAAGGTCGATCAGATGCAGATTTCCAGTGGCGTTACTGGGCGTGATGGATACCACCGCTGAATTAGCCTGGGCATCGAAGGCGACGCTGGCAATGGACGGGTTGCCGCCGGTTAGTTTGCGGGCTTGGCCTCCCGTAGGACTAGCTTCACAGAGGAAAGACTCGCCGCGAGTGTCCGCCAAGAACAGCACCCGGTCGTCGGATGTCCAGCGTATCTCCGGCGGATAGGAAACCGGCATGAAACCAGCCGCCGGCCTGATGCTGTCGTCTGTAAAAGCCCTGGGTGCGGAGCCGGCCTCCAGTACCCACAGTATACCCTGCCATGCAGAGCCCACCTCGGGGTCGTCGGAACCGATAGCAACCAGGCGTTTGGAGTCGGGAGCCCAGGCCAATGACGCCATGTGGTGCAAGCCCTCGGAGACCACGTGAGCCGCCCGTGAGGTTACGTCCATGATGTATGCGGCGTTGTCGTTGCAGATGTCCCTGTCGTCGCGGGCGTCAGATATGTAGGCGATGCTGCTGCCGTCGGGTGACCATGCCGGCGTCCTGTAGTCGCCTTCGCCGTCTGTGATCTGCTGGGCCTCGCCGGAAGCTGCGTCGACTATGAATAGCTGATGGAACGCATCACCGCGCCAACCGAGCGTGTCCACCCTGTACCGTATCCGCCGCACTACCTTTACCCGCGGCACGTTGTTGGCTACCTCGTCATCGGTAGCATCAGTTGCGTTTGGGTCTACGTCGGAGACTAGAGCTAGCGATTTTGAGTCGGGCGACCAGACGTATTCCAACACCCCGCCTGCGAGGGAAGTAACGGCTCGGGCCTCGCCACCGTCAGTTTTGATTGCCCATAGCTGTCTGGTTTCATCCTCACCGCACCTCAGAAAGACCAGAGTCGAACCGTCGGGTGAGAACGTCGGGTTTGAGTCCCTGGTTCCTGAGGTGAACTGAAATTCCCTTCCATCTGCCACATTCATTAGAAATATGCTTGCATTGGATTTCAGGGTTCTGTCTTCTACGAAAGATTTAACGTAGGCAAGCCTCTGGCCATCTGGCGATAGCGTCGGCTCTGCCACTGAAGTCAGATCGAAGACGATGCTGGGCGTGATGGGCTTGGGCATGTGTTTTCCTTTATGGTAGGTAGTTGCGAATATTATATGCTACGGGCCTGAAAATCCTCTAGCCAGTCCAGATATTTAGCATTTTCTAACGGTACTGTCACTTATATTCTTATAAATTTAACCGTGCTAACCCTTAGGTATTCACCCGCAATAGCTATGGTGAAAATAACCTATATCCATCTAGGTGTAGGTACAAGCGATATACAGGTGAGCACGTATGGGTTCTGTAATAACGTTGCGCATCGTTGGCATGTTCCTGGCGTTTCTGATTGCTGTACTAGCGGATTTCCCGATTGATGAGGCCCTTACCTTCTTTGACACAAATGACGAGTCATATAGTGTAGAGGCTGTGCACGAGGTGGGCAAACTGTTCACAGGTAACGTCACGACTTTGATCGACGAAATGGTGTCGTATCAAACAGACCCGAATTACGCCCGAGCGGAAGCACGGCGCCAAGACATGGTTGACCTGGGATATAGGCTAACGGACGATTTCTCCGGCTTCCAGGCGAAAATGGAGGGTGAGCTGTCCCTGATCATGGAGCACGCTGATGAGCTAACTGCGACTGAAGAAGAACCGGCTGCAGAGTAGGTCTCGTTCTGGGCTAGACCCCAGCAATGTTGCGGGCTTCGTCGAGGCATGCCTTCAGGTCAGCTGCCGACTCTGCTTCTGCGTATACCCGCAAAAGTGGCTCGGTGCCCGAGAACCTGATTAGCACCCAATACCCGTCTTCCAGCACAAACCTGTAGCCGTCACGAGTGTCGACGCTC
>CAUZQF010000240.1:0-4261 GCA_963581905.1 Dehalococcoidia bacterium | reverse complement strand
CTGGAAAAAGCCATTGAAAATGGCAGCTTGGCTGCACTGCCGAGGCTGGGGCAGAAGACAGCAGATAATATCTTGCGGCAGTTGCAGTTCCAGAGGACCAAGGGGCAGCGGATGCCAATGGCCAAGGCCATGCCCATTGCGCAGCGCGTAATGGAAGCCATCAGAGAGAAGTGCCCTGAAGTCCGCAACCTGACCATCGCAGGCAGCGTACGCCGAATGGAAGAGACCGTTGGCGACATAGACATGCTGTGCACCGCCGACGACCCCAAGGCTGTACTGGATTCGCTGGTCGCTATGCCCAACGTCGTCGATGTCATAGGTCACGGCGACACGAAGGCCTCGGTCTATCTTAGTGACGGCATCCAGATTGATTTGCGCGTCGTTGAGGGAACGCACTTCGGCGCATTGCTTCAGTACTTCTCCGGCAATCTGCAGCACAATATTCAGCTGAGAGATAGGGCTAACGATCTGGGGCTGTCGCTCAACGAGTATGGTTTAACCAACAAGGAAACAGCCGAGCTAGAGGTATTCGCCGACGAAGAGGGCGTATACCAGAGGCTGGGTATGCAGTACATACCACCGGAGCTACGCCAAGGAGTCTGGGAGGTCCAGGCTGCGCGGGAGAATCGCATACCGACCCTGGTGGAGATCAGCGACATCAGAGGCGACCTGCACGACCACACGGACTGGAGCGACGGTCGCGACCCCATGGAGACAATGATCCTCTCCACAAAAGAGCGCGGACTGGAGTACCTGGCCATCACGGACCACTCTGTTGGGCGAGGCATAGCCAACGGTCTTAGCATCGAGCGGCTGGAAAACCATAAGAAACTAGTTAAAGAGCTTGAGCTGAGCATCGGCGGCATCAAACTTTTTACTGGCACAGAAATGGATATTCGCGCCGATGGTTCCCTAGACTATTCGGATGATGTTCTGGAAGAATTAGATTGGGTAGTCGCTTCTGTACATTCTGCCATGGGGCAGGACGCCGAAACGATGACAGATCGTATAATAAAGGCCATGCACAATCCGCATGTGGACGTAATTGGCCATCTGACCACACGACTTGTGGGCGAACGTCAGCCCATAGAGGCAGACTTCGAGGCCATATTCAAAGCGGCTGCCGAGACTGGCACAGCTCTGGAGATAAACGCGTCTCCCGAGCGAATGGACCTGAAGGACTCGCATGTCTACAGGGCACGGGAGTTGGGCGTACCGCTGGTGATTAGCACCGACGCCCACACGACTGAGGGTCTGGACAACACCCGCTACGGAGTGGGGATTGCCCGTCGAGGTTGGTGCGAGGCCAAGCACATCCTGAATACACTGGCACTGGACGAGTTCCTGGAATTCCTGGAACTGGATAAATCGGAGAGGACAGAGGCTTTTGCAAGATTTACTGCTTGAAGAGGAGCAACACACAGAAGTCTTAGCGGATATTAATCCGATTGACAACCTTCGCAGGTTGCTCAAGGACGGTGTGGAATGGCCTGTCGCCTTGCTGCAGTCCATGGCTCTGTGGACGATTCCTGTTGAGACTTTCCGTGGCCGCAAATACTGCTACTTCATTGGCGGCGAGGCCTTTGACTGGCTCTTGCTTGCCGAGCGTATGTGCCATGAAGTCGGTAATGTAATTCCTAAAGACGAGAAGGAAGAACTGCTTTTCACGGGCCGCTTCCCTGCACCATTCGAAGAAACTCAGATTAAGGAACTCTTGGGCGTTCACAAGCGCAGAGGTTATCTCAACTACTACTACGGCATTGTTGTGGAGGAGGCTTTGCAGCTTGCCGTTGAGAGAGAAATTCATAAGCGCAAATTGAGCAACGGCAATCAATACCAGGGCGACTTCTCGGATGAGGTATTCGACAAGGTCTATCGTGAGCCCCGAGAGGCCTTGATGGAAGAGTTCCGGGTAGAGTCTGGCTACGATAACTTGGAGACCATGTCCGTAACTCAACTGAAAGAGTTCACGTACTGGCTGTTCAAGTATCGGCTGAAGACCTCTGACAAGGCAAAGATAGCCAGTGACACGAAGAAGGGCCTCGACGCTCTCCACCAGATGGCCAAGACAAAGCCTCAGGTGATCAGGGTCTCCTAGAGTTTAGGCGCCTGTCGTATCACTGTCGGCTTTGTTTTCTTTAGCTCTCTGGCTCTTCAATTTCCTCTGGTGGCTTGAGCCCCTTAAACATCTGGTAAAGCAGGTAGTTGTAGACCAGCTTCACCCCTGCCCCAGCCAGAAACGGCGCTCCTAGAAAGGCTATCTGCGCGACGAATCCGCCGATGGTTGGGCTTATGACCTGCGCTGTATTTCTCCCCAAGTTGTTGACCGTTGCCATGGCCGTTCTGGACTCTTCTGGCACTATGGCCATGGTGTAGGACTGCCGGGTTGGCACATCCATCTCGTTGGAGACCTCGTGGAGCATGAAGAACGCGATGGCCATCCAAAGGTTAGAAGCGAAGGCCATCGCGATAAAGAAGAGGTTTGCAATCGCCTGCGTGAATGCCATCGTCCTCACCAGACCTATGCGGGAGGCGATCGGAGCGGCGAGAGCCACGGATACGACGTTGAGCAGTTGGGCCGAAAAGAATATGGCAGAGACGGAGAGCACATTTACGCCGAACTGCGTCACGAACCAGTAGGAGATGAACCCCCTGGTGATAAAGCCCCCGCCCAGAGCGTCGAGCGATGACACTGCCGTCATCTTGATGATTAGCCTGCGGTCGCTCTGGCTTTTCGGCGTCGGTGTATCGCTCTTGGGTTTGACCTGCGGCTCCACCTTCGGGGACAGCCTGCCGTAAATTACGATACCGCTCAGGGCTATCACTGCGTATAAGCCGAACATGGCCTTGAAGGAGAGGATCTCATCCATGCCAGCCCACGCCTGAAGCGCAACAGGTATGGACACCAGCAGTGCGCCTAGAGCCTTGGTGAACATGGTGGCCAGGTTGTACCAGGTGAACGCCAGGGTTCGCTGGGAAGGCTCACAGGTCTGAGCGAGGATGGCGGTGTCCATGGAGATGAAAGCCGTCCTGTCTCCGCCAGATGTGCTGGCTACCGCGAAGAGGCCGATCAGCATGATTAGCCCGACGCTGGATACCCACGGGAATAGCAGGCCTCCCAAGACCATCATTATGGAAAAGCCGACAAGAAGCCGCCTTCGTCCGATGGTATCGCCGCGCCAACTGGCCAGCATATTAGATAGAGCGCTGCCTGCCATAATGCCGCTGAAGACCAAACCCGCCTGAAGCGCAGAGAACTCCAACAAAGACAAGTAGACGCCGAGGAACACGCTTAGGAAGCCGTAGTCCAGCGTTCGAATGGAAGAGGCGGCAATTATCATTTTGCCATCTCGGTCCAGGTGCGGGACGATCCGATTTAGGACTTGAGGAGCCTTCAATAACTGGCCGGACTGGCGCTGATGGCAGATCTAGATTTGAATAAATCCAATGAGCTAGCCGCCCAGCCGGGAGAGGATCTCCTCAACACGAGCGCGGCGCTCCACCATATCCTCAAGCCGTCCTCGTTCCCTGTCCACAACGTCTTCTGGCGCCTTGGAGGTGAAGCTCTCGTCCTGCAGTCTGGCGGAGAGCCGGGAGTGATTCTTCTGAATATCCTCTATCTCCTCCCGCAGGCGAACACGCTCCTTGTCTAGGTCGACCAGCCCTTCCATGGGTATGGAAAAGACGCTGGCTGCGGCAACGAAAGATATCACGTCTTCCCGTCCTTCCGAGTCGAAGGCGTCCACCAGGGTGATGTCGGCATTTGCGTTGGTGCTGAAGAAACTGGACTCCTCGATGAATATTTTCTTCTGTTCTTCAGGAGCAACAATGGTCGGATTCAACTTCTGCGACGGGTTGATTCGGAACTCACCGCGAAGATTTCGGATGGCTCGAATCGACTCAGCGATGATGTCGATTTCCTCTTCGGCTTCGTCGTCGATCAGCGCCTTGTCTACACCGGGATATGCCGCGATGATGAGCGCGTCGGGCATTTCGGGTGCGGGCGGAAGTAGCTCCAGTAGTGTCTGCCATATCTCTTCGGTGATGTATGGCATGAACGGGTGAAGCAGCCTGAGAACCTGCTCCAGCACGTAAGCAAGGTATGGCAAAGGTGATGGCCCGTCTGGCTCGTTACGCATGCGAATCTTCGCCATCTCGATATACCAGTCGGCGTATTCGTGCCACATAAAGTCGTGGACTGTGCGTTGGGCCTCGCCGAAATTGTAGTCCTCCATCTGCCGTTGAACGTCTTCAGCCACCC
>CAUZQF010000239.1:0-4274 GCA_963581905.1 Dehalococcoidia bacterium | reverse complement strand
ATCGCCCGGCGGATAGCTGGTCATGAACTCGACGTGTCGTTGGAAGTCAGGCTCGTATCCCTCTGGCCTATACCCTGCGCCCTGAGGAAGCTCCGATGCCATCACCACGTCTCGATGGGTATCCTCGATGTCGATGACGCCCCTGGTGCCCACGATGCCTATCTCCAGGCCGTAGACCGGGCCAGGCCAGACAACAGGCAAGGCCCAGCTGATGTTCATGCTCCAAATGGCGCCGTCGTCCATGGTGAACACGCCGAAAGTAGCGTCCTTGGTGCCGTAACTCGACAGCGCCTTGTCGGACGACTTGGCGTATACAGAGACCGGCGGTTGGCCCTCCATGAACCACATACACAAGTCCAAGGAGTGTGTTCCGGAGACAACCATGGGGGTGAGTCGTAGACGTTGGTCGGTGCGCCGGACCGTTGCCAGCGGGGCCATACGGTTCATAAAGGCACGGGTAACAACAGCGGTAATGTCGCCAATCTGGCCGGTGCGAATTCGCTCTTTGGTGGCTAGAAACCGCCTGCGAAACCTCTGAGTGTAACCGACGGCGGCATCAACACCACTGGACTCGATGGCCCGCAAGATGTCCTGCGACTCCTGGGCGTCGGTGGCCAAGGGCTTCTCGATGAACAGGTCGTGTCCCTGCTCTACGGCCATCAGGGTCGGCGCTACATGGAAGTTCTCGTCGGTGGCGATAATAGTGGCCGTTACCTCTGGCCGCCTTAGAAGCGTCTCGAAGTCGCCGGTGAAGAAGTCGGCGTTGGTATCCTCGGCTAGCTTCTGCCCAACCTCTTCGTTGATGTCGCACAAACCCAGCCACTTCACGCCAGGGTATTCGCGAGCCAGCATGGCCCTCAGCCGTCCCACCGTGCCGCAACCAACAATAGCTAGACCAATGTCTTTTCGTTCTTCTTCTGCCACAGGCCGCCTTTATGAACTTACGAACGAGAGCCCGCAAACGCCGGTAATCTCAGGTAATCGGTAGCGTTCGCGGGCTCTATTAGGTCAACTAATCGATTATAGTAATCTCTTCTATCGGGAACTGGGTGGTAATCTCAGGACCATTCTTGGTAATGATCATCATCTCTTCCACACGGACACCCCACTGCAAGGGCTTGCCATGCTGGGTCTCCAGCGCAAAGCTCATGCCCTCTTGAATCTCAACGGGATTGTCGATGGAGTAGATGCGGGACACCACTGGCGTGTCATACTGGGCCAGCCCCAGTCCGTGGCCCCAGAGGTTGGCAGCTGCCTGGTCCTCTTCAGGGTAGCCCCATGCCTGCATAGACGTCGGCCAGACTTCGGCGATCTCCTTGGTGGTCGCGCCGGGCCTTACCTTGTCGATGGCCTCGTAAAGCCAGTTGTAGGCAATCTTGTAGTACTCTTTCTGCTCAGCAGTTGGCTTGCCGCCTACACAGTAGGTGCGGTACTGGCAACTCTTGTAGCCGTTCCAGGTCACAGCAGCCATGTCGATAATGACCAGGTCGCCTGGCTGGATAATGCGGTCTGAGAAGTTGCGCCAGTTTGGCCAACTGTTGGGACCGGAGGATACGATGATATCCTCCACGTCCTCAACGCCAGGGATGTTGTAGAGGTAGTTCATGGCGAAGGCAGTAATCTGGTGCTCCTGCATGCCCGGCCTCATAAACTTGGAGATAGCGTAGTGGCAGCCGTCACAGATAGCGGCGACGATCTTCATGGCCTCAAGCTCGCCAGCGCACTTGATGGACCTGGCGGTGACCATTGGGCTTGCCCCGTCCGTCAACTTCAGACCATGCTCCTCGAAGGCCGCTAATATGTTCAAATCGACGAAGTCCGCACCGATTTTCCTGTCTAGCACGCCGTATTTGGTCATCTCTTCTTTAATGGCGTTGGTGAACTTGTTCACCTGCGACCTAGAGGCGGGACCCACAGCGCCCTTGATCCAGGAGTAGGCGTACCGCACGTTCTCTACCGGCAGCCACGGGCAGTGACGGTTGATCTGAATACCGATATCGCCCTGCTCGAACAGGACTGGCTCTGCACCTTCACAAAGCAGTGCATATCGCAGTCCGGGCTTGAGCCGGCACCAGCCTGGCGTGATCGTGCTGGTGATGTAGCGCACGTTCTCGTCGTACATGACCAGCATTGAGCCCAGGTCGTTATCCCTCATGGCCTGTCGGGCTCGCTCCAGCCGATACTTACGAACGTCGTCCCAGTCGATGCGCTGCTGCCAGTCGGTCCCAACAAGACCGAAACTAGAAGTACTCCTTATGACCATTCCCATCTCCTTTTATTTTATATATTCACTACGGGCCAGCACGGGCTTGCGAAACATTCTATTCGCCCCAACTCACTGGCTTAAATAGTTTTCTAAATCTTCACTAAGTTACTACACGGACTTGCGAGCACTATCGTAATGCAGTCCAGTCTGGCCCACATTACTTTTTGTAGCTGCCTATTAGCCGTTTCATTTAAACGCGTCAAGAAGTCAGCACCAGCCTACCAAGCGGCGAAGTCTCTCGCAATGTCGCCAGCGCCTTATTGGCCTCCTGCAAAGGATATCGGCCAGACACAACTGGCTTCAGCAAACCGCTCTCGGCCAGCCGCGCTACCTCGACAACGTCCTGTAGTCGGGATGCACGGGTGCCCAGCATGCTCCACTGGCCGTATATGACGTCGGCTGTATCTACCTCCAGCATTTCGCCGTAGGCGTAGCCCAACACCAGCAGCCTGCCACCAATCCTAATGCAAGACAGGCTTTGCTTCAGTATCTCTGTGACCATCGAGCCGCCAACGACCTCAGCCACCACGTCCGCGCCCTGGCCATCAGTCAGGTCCATTACCCGCTCGCGCAGATCTTCTTCGCTGCTGTTGATAACTGCGTGCGCGCCCAGGTCTTTGGCTGCCTTCAGCTTTTCTGGCACAACATCAACGGCAATCGCTTTCGCACCGGCTATGCGGGCTATCTGCAATGCGTGAATACCGAGGCCGCCCACCCCGATAACAAGCACCGTTTCGCCAACCGTTACCTTTGCCCGCTGAGTCAGGGCGTAATAGACGGCGGCAACAGCATCCGGCAGAATCGCGGCCTCTTCGAAGGGCATATCAGGGCTGACCTTGATTGCGTTGACGCCGCGGGTAACCATGTACTGAGCAAAGCCGCCGTCGGTCTCGAAACCGGTACGTGGCGCGCTAAGACACAGGTTCTCGATACCGTGCCTGCAAGCGTCGCAGTAGCCGCAGCCCAGTGTGGGATACACCGTGACGTGATCACCGGGCTTCAGGCCAGGAACGTCCGCGCCAACCTGCTCAATTTCACCGGCGACTTCGTGGCCAAGAATATGGGGGAGCGTGACGGTGGAAACTACACCGTCCATCATCTTGAGGTCTGTGGCACATACGCCGTTGGCTCTAACGCGAATAAGAACTTCGTCAGACTTCGGTTCCGGGTCAGGAACTTCAGACCACTTCAAGTCCTGTTTGAACTGCTCAAGCAGCATGGCTTTCATATAGTTGTCTCTAGCCGTTCCTCTATCCGTATTTCGCAGTTAACAGACTGCCTCCGAACGATTATAGGTTTACCAATCAATGCGGTCAACATATGCCTGAGGTCTTAATAACAAGACCAGCACGACTTTATAGCATAGCCCTCTGCCTGCGCCGTAATGAACGTCGCTCAGACCCGTCATACGGGCCGCACGGCAATTCAAGTTGTTACCGCACACCGATTTTTGCTTTACCATTCTCCGAATGCGCGCCACTAGGCAAACAGTTATCACAAATTAAAACATCAACTAGAGGAGATGATAGATATGCGAGCAAGAGTTACGACGGTCACAGCAAAGCCAGAGGCCATTGATGAGTTCATCAAGGTCTACACCGAGGGCACTGTACCGGTTGCCATGAAGCAGGACGGCTTTGAAGGAGCGTTACTTCTGGTAGATCGAGAGTCCAACAAGACCATTGTTATCAGCATGTGGGAGACTGAAGAGAAGATGAAAGCGGGAGAGGCCAGCGGTTATTACCAGGCCCAGATTCAGAGTCGCCAGCACCTGCTGGAGGACGACAGCAACCGAGAGTATTTCGACATCGGCGCCCGCGCCTGGGGAGCTGATTTAAAGTCGTAGGCAGAGCGATATTGCCATCAAAGTAGATAACTTAGAGCCCCACTGTTTTTGAATCATAGGCCCGAGGAACAGTGTAATCGGACGCAACAAATAAGAGCCCCGCTAATTGCTAGCGGGGCTCTTGTTATTTAAGTCTGGGAAAGTAAGATTACTGAGAGAACT
>CAUZQF010000238.1:0-4311 GCA_963581905.1 Dehalococcoidia bacterium | reverse complement strand
TGCCGTCTGCGTCCATTCCCTTTTGCACAAGCTCTCCGCTCTCGTAAGCAAGCTCGTCCTGAAAGAAGAAGGCTATAAGAGGCGCGGCATCTTTCAGCGTCTTCAGCCTCTCCTGCACCAGCGCCGCCACCTGCACTGCGAAGGCCCTACCAATCTTGTCCGTCGGAACTTCGTCACATGGATACTCGTTCCAGTAAGCCAACAAGGCATCCGCGAGATCCTTATGGGGCATCTCACGAATATAGTGGCCGTCCATCCAGTTCAGCTTCTCGTTGTCGAACACGGAACCAGACCGCGACACTCTGTCTATACTGAAATGACTGGCCAGCTCTTCCCGCGTAAATAGCTCGGTCTGCCCGTCCAACGACCAACCCAGAAGCGTGAGGAAGTTGAGCATAGCCTCGGGTAGGTAGCCCGACTCCTGGAATTCCTGGATGGACGTCGCGCCGTGGCGCTTGCTTAGCTTCGAGCCGTCCGCCGCCAGTATGTTAGACAGGTGGGCAAATTCCGGAGGCTGCCAGCCCAGGGCCTCATAGATCTGCAAGTGCCTGGGGGCGCTGGAGAGCCAGTCTTCACCGCGGAAGACGTGGCTTATTTCCATCAGGTGGTCGTCGACAACATGGGCCAGGTGGTAAGTCGGGTAGCCGTCCGACTTCATCATGACGAAGTCGTCCACCAGCTTATTTTCGAAGGTAACGTCGCCGCGCACAAGATCGCTCAGAGTAGTGGTGCCTTCTTGCGGCATCTTGAAACGGACGACTGACGCCACGCCACTGTCGCTCTGCTCTTTACGCTGGTCCTCGGTTAAATCGCGGCAGTGCCGATCATAGCCCACCGTGTCCTTACGCTTTGCCTGCTCCTCGCGGACCTTAGTCAGCCGCTCGGAAGTGCAGTTGCATCGATATGCGTGTCCGCTCTCGATGAGTTGTTCGGCCACAACCTGATACTTCTCTAGCCGCTCCGATTGCACATAGGGACCGTAGTCTCCTCCCTTGACGGGACCCTCATCCCAATCAAGGCCCAGCCAGCGAAGTGCGTTTAGC
Source organism: Dehalococcoidia bacterium (assembly GCA_963581905.1). Classification (GTDB taxonomy): domain Bacteria; phylum Chloroflexota; class Dehalococcoidia; order Lucifugimonadales; family JADFKI01; genus Casp-Chloro-G4. The sequence continues at coordinate 3,268 of CAUZQF010000238.1, read as the reverse complement.
TGCACCTCGACTGCACCTTCGACTTTGCGGTTCTGGTCTGTGTCCTCGATGCGTATGATGAAATCGCCGCCATAATGTTTAGCAAATAGCCAGTCGAATATGGCGGTACGAATATTTCCTACGTGAGGCTCACCTGTGGGGCTAGGGGCATAACGAACTCGAACGCGACCGGTCATTTATATCAACTCCTGCACGGGCATTTTAGCACGTTGGCGGCCCTCGTCACTAGAATTGCACCCAAGATCGTACAGGGATTATAAGGCTGACCAGGTCGATTCTTTTAACCTTCGCGTATCTTCTGCAAAAAAGAATCCAGGTCTTGGGGAAGTGGCGACTCGAACTCTTTGTATTCTCCGGTAGAAGGCAGCTCGAAACCCAGCTTATGCGCGTGCAAAAACTGGCGGGGAACATCAGATTTCGTCCTGCCGTAAACCTCGTCCCCAACAGGCGGATGGCCAATCGAGGCAAAGTGTACGCGTATCTGATGGGTGCGGCCTGTGACTAGAGTAACATCCACCAATGTGTATCCAGGCAGACGCTGGGTAACTCGATAGCGAGTGGTGGCCTGTCGTCCCGTGCCGACTATTGCCATGCGCTTGCGATTCGCCGGGTCCCGGCCTATCGGAGCTTCTATGGCAGCCTCGTCCAGCTTCACACTACCGTGTACCAGGACTATGTAGACCTTCTTGCAGTCCCGCGCCTTCATGGCGTCGGAGAGTTTGCGATGTGCCACCTCGTTTTTGGCCACCACCATAAGTCCCGATGTATCCTTGTCCAACCTATGCACTATTCCTGGGCGGACTGTCCCGCCTATGCCTTGCAAGTCCGGGCACATTGCCAAAAGCGCATTGACCAGAGTTCCGTCTGGATGGCCGGGGCCAGGGTGAACGGTTAGGCCCGCGGGTTTGTCTACTACAATTACGTCGGAGTCCTGATACACAACATCCACGGGTATGTCCTGGGGCAATAGGGGGCTCTCAACTGGTTCTGGAACGGTGACCACGAGAATTTGGCCTACCTTCAGCCTCGTGGCGGCCTTGGTTGTGGCCTTGTTATCCAGGGTAACGTTGCCCTCAGCGATTAGCTGTTGCAGCCGAGAGCGGGATAAGTCGGGGCACACGCTGTCCAGGTACCGGTCCATACGCAGGCCAGCCGTATCTGCTGTGAATTGCAATGTCAAAGTCAAGTCTTGCCAGCCTTTAGCTTCTCTTCGTCTTCAGGATCATTGTCAAAGAAGAGAAGAGTAATGATCAAGATGGTCATTCCTACGACTATTGATGAGTCTGCGATGTTAAAGATGGGCCACCAGCCCACGTCGATAAAATCCACCACCGCACCCACGGTGACCCGGTCGATCAGGTTTCCGAAAGCACCACCCAGTTGCAGACCTATGGACAGGCGCAACAAAGGCCGAACAACGGCGTGAGTTCTGTAGAAATAGACCAGAAATCCCACCGCTATGAATGAGGCCAGTATTAGAAACAGCGTCTGGTTCTGCAATAAGCCGAAGGCTGTACCTGTATTGGTAACGTAGGTCAGGCGCAGAAAACCCTCTTGAGGCCACGACTGCCATAACTGGAAATTACTCTTGATGAACAGCTTCGTAAGCTGGTCGACCACCAGAACAGTTGGCAACGTAGACAGAAGAATCCAGTCTTTATACCAAACTAATTTGGAATCGGAGTCCGTCGTTTTTTGATCAGTTTTGGAGATGAATTCCTCAGCCACGGGCCATTGGTTATCAGAAATTTATCGCGTATCTGAACGGCCCGCATCAAGCATAACATACTGGGAATAACGGCTATAGCAGGCCCGTGCGAAGCCATTTGCCGCTGAAGTAATAAACAACGAAGAAGAGCAAACGAATGGTCATGCCAGCCACTATGGCCCACGGCACACCAAATTGTCCCAGCGACGTGTAGTTTGCCAGAATAAAGGCCAGCGGGATCTCGAACAGCCACATGGTAGACACGGTGATAATCATCGGCGCAACCATTGCGCCTGAGGTGTTGAAGCCCTGCGTAAACACCTGCACCAGTCCCATGGAGATGTAACCGATAGCAGCGATGAATATCCACTTGGCGCCCGTGGCAATAAAATCAGGTTCGCCGTTAATGAACTGCGCCACCGCCTCCGGGAACAGCATTAGGCCCAGGATGACGGGAATCTCGAAGCCAATAGCGAAGACCAGCGCCCAGCCCAAGGAACTCTTGGCCCTGCTGACCAGTCCAGCGCCTAGGTTCTGTCCTGCCAGCGCTCCGGCAGCTCGACCCAGGCCTCTTGTCGCCTGGTTCACGATGTTCTCCGTCCTGCGAGTCAGCGCAAATACGGCGATGGCGATATCACCAAACTGGGCGGCAATGCCCACAACCACCAACTGCGATATACCTCTCTGCATGTTGGTCACAGAAGCTGGTGCGCCAAGCTTCAGGATGCTCCACATCAGCGGTATGTCTAGCCTGTACTCCCTTAGGTTGAGACGAAGCATGGTTTTACCACTGGAGAGGGCGTGAAAGTTCATGGCAACACCTATGAACTCTGCCACTAACCGAGCCACACCTGCTCCTACCAGCCCCATTTCCGGAAATCCGATCCATCCAAATATGAGGAAAGGGCTGAGGATAAGGTGCGACACTCTGGTGGCTGTCGCGGCCCTCAAGGGCGTCATGCTGTCTCCAGACGCCTGCAGCGCACCACCGGTGATGCGTTGAAAGCTGAGGACCATCATGGCCACAATCTGCACCCGCATGTACCCTGAGGCCTGGTTGATCACCGCGTCGCTGAGGCCCATGATGGCCAACAGGAAGTCGGTTAGCCACATAATCAGAGCTATGATGATGATGGCCAGGACCGAGGTGAGGGTTAGGGCCTGAAGCAGAACGTGGTTGGCATAGGAGACCTTGCCGGCCCCGACCGCCCTGGCGATCATGGAGCGCATGCTGGAGTCCAGACCCATCCGGGCCATCATGATGGTGCTGAGGTAGGCCTGCGCCGCACCAAGTCCCGCAATAGCCTGGAAGCCAATGCGGCCCGCCCAAATGAGGTCAGCCAGCTGGTCGACGACGCTCAGGGCGCCCTCGGCTACCTGCGGCCATCCTAGATACCAGAGGTGCTTACGAATGCTGCCCTTGGTGAGGTCGCGGTTGCGATTGGATGAACGGGTACGACGGCCCGACCGCGATGAGTTTTTACGGTCCGTGTCGGAGTCTACACTGTCCTCGGTTGGGCTAGCGCCGCCTGTTTCGCGGGCCTCGTCATCTGCCATTCA
>CAUZQF010000237.1:0-4312 GCA_963581905.1 Dehalococcoidia bacterium | reverse complement strand
GGTGATGAAGCAGGCGGGCTCATTCCACTGACGATCGACTCCAACATCATGTGGGTAGTGGCGCGTGCTTAAATCATGTCAGAGTTTGTGATGAACGAAGAAGAACCGCGCCTCAAGGGATGGCCGACTCCGCCGGGCCTTTGGCTGCGGCTAAAGTCTGAAGCGCGTCGCATACGTCATCAGCCCACCGCTGCGGAATCCATATTATGGGCATCACTGCGTAACCGCAAACTGGGTGGCTTTCGCTTTCGGCGTCAACATGCAATTGGCCTCTTCATAGTTGATTTCTATTGTTCTGACCTGAAGCTGGTGGTCGAAGTAGATGGCCAGATTTACAAAGGAAGACGTGACGAAGATGAGGCTCGCGATAATTTCTTGAGGGAACGTGGATTGTCGGTTCTGCGATTCTCAAACGATCGGGTCGAAGGCGCGTTAGATGAGGTCTTGGCCGAGATAGCTAAGATAAGGGATGCGTTTAATAATGAGGCCGTAAGCGAATGATCTTTCCTGGCGTTTCTACTTCACTCCTGCGTTTTCGGCAGTCAGCCGTGGCATTAGTGCGCCCCCTCTCCGTATGCGGAGAGGGGGTTGGTGGAGAGGTCGTATTGGCTGAGGCAGACCTACCCAATCATCTCCCACTGCTCCATAGCCATGCCGTTGTCGAAGCGAATAAGCGACATGTGGAGCGTATCATCGTATCCGTCGCCAATCAGACGCCATCGTGTCAGGACGCAATCGCCATCCGACACCTGGTCCTCAATTTCATGTCGGGGTTGAGGTTCGGCACGCCAGGTCCTAGAGAGCGCATATTCATATGCGCGTCTGCTCCGAATCTCCATGCCGTTGGTTCCGTGGTACACAAAGTCTTTAGCGTAATACGTCGCTACGTGGGTTGCAGCCGGATTATTCCGACCCTCTTCCATCATGAGGCGCACGTTGGCCTTGGCGATGTTAGAGAGCATGGCCGCCACATCGTTAATGGCCTACGGCTCCTCCGCGATCAAGCCTTCTGTGAATCGAAATGCAGTGGCCCCGAGCATGTCCCAGCGCTCACCAGTCGGCGGGTAGGGGACGAGACCACCGTTGCCAGTATGCGTGCCCTGGATTCTGTAATAGAGCCCCAGCCGGTCTTCTTCCGCCACCATATCCTCGGCCGATCTGGTCAGATCAGGAAAGCTGGTGCGGATCGAGTCGATCAGGTGGCTGAAACCGTCAGGTCCTGCTGGCAGGTCCCATGGCCAGTGAGGTGGCTTGGCGTTGGGATATATAAGCTCGTTCAGCGCTTCCAGTCGGCCGTTGCGCCAAACTTCTTTAACAAGCCGACGGACAATCCCTTTATAATTATCAGGCATGTGGCACCGTTGTCGTAAGTGGATACCTATGATGCCACAGATTTTTTTGTATTTATACGAGAATTCTAACTCGAAACAGAATCGAAGTAACAGCACATTGAGGAGACCTACAAGATGTTCAAGCCCGTGGACTCCAAGGCGGACTTCCCGGCCCTGGAAGAGAAGATACTTAAGTGGTGGGAAGAAAACGATATTTCGGCCAAGTACCGCAAGCGTAATGAAGGCGCAGACAAGCGCTCGTCCTTCATCGACGGCCCTATTACGGCGAACAACCCCATGGGCGTACACCACGCCTGGGGCCGCTCTTACAAGGACCTTTTTCTGCGATTTAAGGCCATGCAGGGCTACGACCAGCGCTTTCAGAACGGCTTCGACGGCCAGGGCCTGTGGATCGAGGTTGAGGTCGAGAAAGAGCTAGGCTTCAAGTCCAAGCGCGACATCGAGGCCTTTGGCGTAGACAAGTTCGTGACCCTCTGCAAAGAGCGCGTGGACCGCTTCGCCAAAACCATCTCGGAGCAGTCACAGCGGCTTGCCTACTGGATGGACTGGGACAACTCTTACCACACTAAAGATGACGAGAATAACTACACCATCTGGCACTTTCTCAAAGTCTGCTTTCAGAAGGGCTGGATGTACGAGGGTCGAGACGTCATGCCCTGGTGTCCCCGCTGCGGCACGGGACTCTCCGAGCATGAGATCGTCACCGAGGGCTATAAGGAAATTGTTCACCCCGGGCTCTTCGTGAAGTTTCCCATCTTGGACCGGGACAACGAATCCCTGCTGGTATGGACTACTACTCCCTGGACTCTGACCTCGAATATCGCGGCGGCCGTTCATCCTAAGAAGACCTACGTTAAGGTCAAACAGGGCGACGACGTTTTCTACATGATCAAGGAACGGGCATCCATAATTCGTGGCGAGCACGAGATCCTCGAAGAGTTACCTTCCTCCCAACTGGTTGGACTGCGGTACAAAGGGCCCTTTGATGAGCTAACGGCTCAGAAGGGCATCGAGCACCGGGTCATCGTCTGGGATGAGGTCACCGAGGGCGAGGGCACGGGCATTGTGCACATCGCGCCGGGCGCCGGTAAAGAGGACTTTGCCCTGGGCGTTGAACAGGGCCTGGACGTTCTGGCACCGCTGGATGAGCACGGAGACTTTATTGAGGGCTTTGACTGGCTCACAGGTCAGAACGTTTACAATGTCAACGACGCCATTTACGCCAGCCTCAAGGAGAAGGGCGTATTCTACCGCCTCGACCAGTACTCCCACAGGTACCCTGTTTGCTGGCGTTGCGATTCTGAGCTGGTCTTCAGGCTGGTGGACGAGTGGTTCATCTCCATGGATGAGTTGCGCCACAAGATCGCCGTCGTCACCCGCAAGATCAACTGGGTGCCGTCCTTTGGCATGGAGCGCGAGCTGGACTGGCTCCGTAATATGGACGACTGGATGATATCCAAGAAGCGCTATTACGGTCTGGCTTTGCCCATCTACAAGTGTGAATGCGGCTGGGTCGACGTCATCGGTTCCGACGCCGAGCTTAAGGAGCGCGCCGTCGAAGGCTGGGACCAGTTTGAGGGCCATTCGCCTCATAAGCCGTGGATTGATGCTGTGAAAATTCAGTGCGGCGATTGTGGTAAGAACGTCTCGCGCATTTCTGACGTTGGCAACGCATGGCTGGATGCGGGCATCGTGCCGTTCTCCACGCTGGAATACCGTCACGACAAGGACTACTGGAAGAAGTGGTTCCCCGCGGATTGGATCTCCGAGAGCTTCCCCGGCCAATTCAGGAACTGGTTCTACTCGCTGCTCACCATGAGCACGGCACTGGAAGACACTGAGCCGTTCAAGGCCGTCTTCAGCTATGCGCTGATGCGAGACGAGAATGGCGACGATATGCACAAAAGCAAGGGCAACGCTATCTGGTTCGAGGACGCCGCCGACCGCATGGGCGTCGACTCCATGCGATGGGTATTCGCGCGCCAGAACCCAGCGGCCAACGTTAACTTCGGCTTTGGCACGGCGGACGAGGTGCGAAGGCACTTCATCATACCTCTGTGGAACGTCTACTCATTCCTGGTCACCTACGCCAATATCGATCAGTACGACCCGACGAGTCCTGCGCCGCCTGTCGCCGAGAGGTCTGAGCTGGACCGCTGGATTATCTCCGAGCTTAACGAGCTAATAGCAGAGGTCACGGACGCGCTGACCAAATTTGAGCCAGACAGGGCCGCCCGCGCTGCTGAAGGGTTCATGGAATACCTGTCTAACTGGTACGTCCGCCGCAGTCGCAGGCGTTTCTGGAAGGCCGGGCTGGTTAGCGAACAGGGCGGCGACCAGGACAAGCTGTCTGCCTACTCTACCCTGTACGAGTGCCTCACGAAGCTGATTCGGCTTTTAGCACCGTTCATGCCGTTCATGACCGAGGACATATACCAGAATCTGGTGCGGTCGGTGGACGGCAAACACGAGAGCATTCATCTGGATGATTACCCCGTTGCCGACGAATCGCTGCTGGACCACGACCTGTCCGAGGCGGCGCGTCTGGCGATGCGCCTGTCAAGCCTGGGCAGGGCCTCGCGTCAGAACTCGGGGCTTAAGGTGCGCCAACCTCTGTCGGTGGCTGTCGTTAGCCTACCCAAAGCGTCGGAGCGCAAGTACCTGAAAGAGATCGCCGTTCAGCTCAAGGACGAGTTGAACGTTGCGGACATCAAGGACGCAAGCGAGGTTGAGGGTGTGTTGCGGTTCGAGATTCGACCCAATTTCCAGCTGTTAGGTCCCAAGTACGGCAAGGATATGAATAAGATACGAAAGCTTCTGGAGGATTCGGACTCCTCAGTCGTTGCCGGTCAGGTGGCGTCTGGGTCCACCGTCAAGCTGGACGGGTTCGACCTTCTTCCTGAAGAGGTCCTAGTGGAGCAGTACCCTCTTGAAGGTTATTCGGCGGCCTCTGAAGCGGG
>CAUZQF010000236.1:0-4338 GCA_963581905.1 Dehalococcoidia bacterium | reverse complement strand
TCATTGTGGACTCGGTGCCCGAGCTCTGGAAGCGGACCTTCTCTGCCGAAGGGATGAGCTGCTGAATGAGCTGTCCCCATCGAATTTCGAGGTCAGAGGAAGCGCTCAGGTGGGTGCCAAGAGCAACCTGGTCCTGTACTGCCTTAACGATCTCCGGGTGGGCGTGGCCTAAAATCATGGAGCCGTGGCCCGTCCAGAAGTCAATATACTCGTTTTTGTCCACGTCCCACTTCAGCGGCCCGAAGCCATGTGTGGCGTAGATAGGGTAGGGCAGCATGCGGCGACCGTCGTGGGTAACGCCGTCTGGGAAAATCTCTCTGGCGACGGCCCAACGCTCGGCGGAACCGGGGTGAAGATCAATATACCTTTGCTCGATAGTTGTGACCATGATGCTCCTTATTCTCGTTCTGCCGGTATTCCCGGTTCGTCTGGCCTGCGCGTCGCGACGGTTTGTATTATAACTTGAGGTTAAAATTATGCAACGAAGCCATTGTAGACTGGTTTATGCTACCATTATTGCCGCTTTAAAATCAGTCTGAATACGTAAAAAAGGACCATTATGAAGAGCTACTTAACTCATCTCGAATGCACCTACTGCCACAAGACCTACTCCTCTGGCGAGCTGCACCGGACCTGCGACGACTGCGGCAAGGTGCTTTACCCGCGATACGATCTTGAGGCCGCCAAGAGTGGCTTCGATAGAAATGTGTTGCGGGACAGGCCGGCCAACATGTGGCGCTATTTCGAGATGATGCCCATTTTGGATGAGGCTAACGTCATCACGCTAGGGGAGGGCTACACGCCTATCTTCAAGGTTGAGCGTCTGGGCAAGGACTTGGGCTGCACTGACTTGCACATCAAGGACGAGGGCATGAATCCCACGGCGTCGTTCAAGGCGCGAGGTCTGGGCGCGGCAGTCTCCAAGGCCAAAGAGCTGGGAGTTACCAAGCTGACCATGCCCTCTGCGGGAAACGCTGCGGGGGCAATGACTTCGTACGCGGCCAAGGGCGGTATGGAGGCGTACATCTTCATGCCCGAGGACGCGCCGCAGGCCAACCAGAAGGAGGTGGTCATCACAGGCGGCCATCTGACTCTGGTTGACGGTCTTATTAACGACGCTGGTCGGATCTCGGGTGAGAAGGCCGCAGAGCTAGGGCTTTTCGACATTTCGACGTTGCGTGAGCCGTACCGCGTCGAGGGCAAGAAGACCATGGGTTACGAGATAGCGGAGCAGTCGGGCTGGAAGCTGCCAGACGTAATTCTTTACCCCACAGGCGGCGGCACGGGCATCGTTGGCATGTGGAAGGCTTTTGATGAGATGGAAGCACTGGGTTGGATAGGCAGCGAACGTCCCAAGATGTTCGCCATTCAGTCGGAGGGCTGCGCGCCCATCGTGAAGGCATTCCGAGATGGAACCGAGTTTGCAGACATGTGGCCTAACGCGACTACGCTAGCGGCGGGCATACGCGTGCCTGCGGCCATTGGCGACTACCTGATATTACAGGCCCTGCGAGACAGCGGCGGCGGAGCGGAAACGGTTTCCGACGATGAGATTCTAGTGAACATCAAGCGTGTGGGTTCGTTGGAGGGCATGTTCATCTGTCCTGAAGGCGCGGCGCTGGTAGCTGCTCTCGAAAAGCTTCTTGCCGACGGCACGCTGTCGCCCGACGAGAACATCCTCATTCTGAATACAGGCTCCGGCTTGAAGTACCTCGACATGATCGGGTAGCCGTGGTGCTCGGTGATGAGCCTACTTCGGGATCTGACGCAAACGCCTCGTAATCCTGAATTTAAGCGATGGCCTGATATTTGGATTGATCCGGAGTTCCGAGGGTAAGTGGCTTTACGGGAAATAGCCGCTATCAGTTCCGTATTACTGCGGTCGATAGCGGCTGGCTGGAGATGCGTTTAGCTAGTAGGGATAAGCCTTTTACAGCAGCTCTAGGTCCTTAACGTGTGGCGCGTAGGTCTTGAGGGATGTGTTGAACATCTGCGTGACCAGCTCGTGGTCAGGGACGCACTCCGGGCACTCTTCATTGATACCCTTGTTGTACTTCACCGTGAGCCGGCCGTCTCGCAGCTCGATGAACTCCAAGTTGCCGCCCTCGGACGCCACGACGACCTGGACGTTGTCCAGAATCATCTGGATGCCGGGGTCTGTGTTAACTGCCATGATGAATCTCCTGATGCTTGTTCATAGCGTAGAACTAAGCCCTAGAGGTGTCAAGCATGTGCCTGAGGATTTTTATATAGCAGCTTTCTGTTGAGTCCCATTGACTGCTACTTTGCGCGATGCTAGCCTCCAAGTACGACAATCTCGATGATCTTTCGGCGGAGGATTGGTTTTGACTTCAAGTGGTATGACAGGACTGGTACAGACGGTTCTTGGATCGGTGGCGCCCGGTGCGTTGGGGCCGACCACTACGCATGAGCATCTGCTGATCGATTTCTCCTTTATGTACAAGGCCCCTGAGAGCGCCGAGGATGTGGCCCGAGGCGAAGAGCCCATCTCCCTGGAGAATCTCGGGTGGGTGAGGCACAACCACTACAGCAGCAGGGCCAACCTAGAGGTATTGGACGAGGATAACGCCATCAACGAGGTCAAGCTGTACAAGTCGGCGGGCGGCGGCACCATTGTGGACGCTACCACTGTCGGAATCGGTCGCAACCCAAAGGCACTGGAGCGCATATCCAAAGAGTCGGACGTGAATGTCATAATGGGCGCGGGCTTCTATGTGGACGCCGTGCACGCCGCAGACATGGCAGGCCGCTCCGAGGATGACCTTGCCCGGCAGATCGTGGAAGAGATCACGGTTGGAGTAGACGGCACGGGCATTAAGGCCGGAGTTATCGGTGAGATAGGCTGTTCGTGGCCATTGACGGATAACGAGCGCAAGGTGCTGCGGGCAGTCGCCGCTGCTCAGCAGGAAACGGGCGCTGCCATATTGATACATCCGGGCCGCAACCAGGGCGCGCCTGCGGAGATCATAGGCACGCTGATCGACGCTGGCGCAAACATAAGCCGCACTATTATGGGACACCTGGACAGGACTATTTTCAATGTCGACGTGCTGCGCGGACTAGCCTCCACGGGCTGTTATCTGGAGTGGGACCTGTTCGGCAACGAGTCGTCGTTCTACCCGCTGGCCGACATAGACATGCCCAGCGATGCTCAGCGGATGGACTTCATCAAGAAACTGGTGGACGAAGGCTATGGGCCGAACATCGTGCTGGGGCAGGATATCTGCACCAATCACCGGCTGGCAAAGTACGGCGGCCACGGCTACGGGCATATTCTGAATAACATCGTGCCCAAGATGCGCGTCAAAGGCTTCACCGATGAGGCGATTCATGACCTCGTGGTGGCCAACCCTGCTCGGATACTAGCCTTCGCCTAATTCTTTTGAATTTTGCCAAGGCCATATTGCGGAGCCCGTCGAAGGTCAGGCCTCACGAGATCGGGAATAGTGAGGTTAGTCTAAGGAAACGGTGGTTCGACAGGTCCCGACTCTGTCGAGGATGCTCGATGAAATCGGCACTCACCATGAACGAAACTGCTGAGTGGACGCCTAAATTCCTCGGCCAAATAGGGGCGTTAGCCTGTCTATCACCGCTGCGATGCCAGCTTATTTCGCGATCTCACTCGCCGTCCAAAAACTCTATTTAAAAAAATAAAAGGCTAAACGAGGATGCCGAAGCCTGACTTGGTGCAGATCTCGATGCGGTTGCCCTCGGTGTCCAGAATGTAGAAGGCACGTTGGCCGTCGTTGCGAGTCTGGATATCGTCAGTGGCCATAGTGACCCCTTTGTCCTTCAGGGTCTGGAAAGCGGCGTCGATGTCAGCGACCTCAAACGCGGCGTGATGGGAAGGCTCTGATATGCCAGCTGCGTTCTGGATCAGATGGACCATTGTGCCGTCGGGAAGCTGTAGCCAGTTGAGGTGGGTCCCGTTAACCATCCTGGGAATCTGTTGTATACCAAGGACCTCGACCCAGAATTTCGTCGCTCGTTCCAGGTCCTGGACGTTGTAGGTAACGTGGTTGCAGGCTGTAAGTCTCAGTGAATCGCCGGACAGTACCATATTTAATGCCTCTCTTAGATAGGTGGTATTGGGTTGCGGCACACATAATAGCATGCTCCCGAAATATTGCCTTATTGGTGATATTTCTGGCCTCTCGGTGGCCAATCCTATAGAATGCCGACGTTCTCATTATTTGCAATGTTCGTAGTGGAGGTATCCATAATGTCGAAGATTGAAGATCGCATCCGGGATCTGGGCATCACATTGCCCGATGTACCATCGCCCATAGCGAACTACGTGCCGGGCGTTCAAACAGG
>CAUZQF010000235.1:0-4382 GCA_963581905.1 Dehalococcoidia bacterium | reverse complement strand
AAGAAGGCCGACCTGGTGCTGTTCGATACCAGGCGACCCGAATGGCGAACCCTTGTTAATCCGATCAACAACCTGGTCTATAACGCCGACGGCCGGAGCGTCCACACCGTCATCGTGGATGGCAGGGTTGTGGTAGACGACTACAAGACTCAGTTCGTTGATGAGTGGGAGCTAATTCAGAAGGTGCAGGAGCTGGGCGAGGGACTCATGGCGAGGACTGGAGTGTCGTTCCCGTCGAAATGGCCGATGGTCTAGCGGCAGGCTAACCTAAGCCTGGTCGTTGCTATCCAATTCTGCAAAGTAAGCCGACCGGCACTTGGAGCACCAGCATGGCGGCTCTTCGGTAAAAACGCCATGGAGCACTAGAGAGACCATCTCTCTTTCGCTCATGCGACATGCACCGCCCAACTCGGAAAAACGCCGCAGGGCAATTTCCTTACGGAACGTGTCACTGCGGTCCAGCGTCTCGCCATCGATGATGAAACGGCGGGCCAGGACTCTCAGGCTTTCCAAGTATGCGGATATAGGTTCGTTGTCATGGTCGGTGTGAATGCCGGCCATCGCATGGGCTCCTTACAAACGCCTTTAATGAGCTGCGCGGCTCAGGTGGCCCATTCTGCAATACGTAGAGCGCTGTGTCAACGGCAAATATGACAAATACAGGACAAATTTAATTCCATCAGTTTTGCCCGTTTACCACATCACCAAGGCGTGCATGAGAAATGGACGGTAAACGAAATATTCACAACTTGTCACAAATTGTTCGCCTAAGATTTCACGGAGAGGGGTTAACCTGTAGGTAATTAAGGTCATATCCTCCTCCTGAGAAACGGCTCTCACTAGCTCGACCAAGCCCGTGGGGGCCTTTTCTTTTGCCTTGAAGAGATCAGATCGCCGGAATGGCGCTCCTGGATATGGAATCCATCCCATTGCCATAGTACAATTATAGGGACGCGCCCCTGTAGCTCAGGCGGATAGAGCATCGGTTTCCTAAACCGGGTGCCCGGGTTCGAGTCCCGGCGGGGGCACCATACCTTTCGACGCTAATAGACAGGCCTCTGGATATCCAGGGGCCTTCTCTTTTGCTAACGAAATTACCGTTTGCTAATGGTTTGCTAATGGGCGAGTACGGGCTCGGTTTTTATCGATGCCTTCTGGATCAAGGTGTCAAACTGCACGGCTGCAGCTTGCTGAAGTCCAGGTACAACGTGACTGTAGGTGTCCAGCGTGGTGGACATAGAGGCGTGTCCAAGCCTTTCCTGGACAATCTTTGGATGAATATCTTGCTGCAACATCCAGGTCGCATGGGTGTGTCTCAGAGCGTGGAAGGTGAGCCCGTCGAAGCCAGCTGCTCGGGCTCTCTTGATGAACTGGTGGCTGAGAGTGTCGGGCAACATTGAGGATCCGTCCAGCCTGGTAAATACCTGTGATTCATCCGAGTTTGACCACCCAATCAACTGAGCCTTGGCCATTTCCTCGATCCGATGCTGTTTTAAGGCCAGTATGATCGTTGCACCCAGCGGAATAAGGCGCCGGCTCTTTGCAGTTTTAGGGCGGTCGAATATGAACTCGCCTGTGCCCAAGCGGTGCATCACCTGTCTCACACTAACGGTGCCCAAATCCAAGTCAATATCCCGCCAACGTAACCCAAGACTCTCGCTCCGTCTCATTCCAGTGTGCAGTGCTGTGAGGACGATGGGCCAATAAGGTGTATCTTCGTAGAGTTTCAATAGGTCCTCAATGCGATCTGCACCGTTTTGTGAGAGGCAAGTCTGATGTATTTCAAAATATGTTCGCTGACTATGGAGTGTAGAAATGGCCGAATTACAGCGATACCAACTATACGACAGGCGAGAAATTCGCGATGTGTTGGCCCCTGATGCACCTTTTCCTTCTTCAAGAGACCGACAAGTGGAAGGTTTTCGAGCGAACCCATTCTGTACAGGCGGGAGATACTGAAGGCCTAGTGACAAATAAGCGGTGGATACAGGCTATCAGGTCGTGTCAAGGGACCCGGACGATAGGGCTGACACGGCGGTGATGGCGATTACGGAGGCCCTTGGTGGAAGCAGTGGACGGTTGTTGTTTCATTGAATATTAGGAGGCAATGGCGCGGCAAGCAGCGTCCCGCCATTCACAAAGGTTCGCGGGCAGCACTCCGCGGTTCCGCGTCAATAGAATCTGCGGATGGGAAAGCCATTTCATTAGCGTACAACTCAATACAGGCTTGGCCGTGATTGCAATCATCGCATTCGACATGAAAATACAGAGGTAAAGCAGTTAAAGGCGAGATATCTTCGTCCTGCCAAGCTGCCTTGAACCTACTGGGTGCTCAGGTTCCTCACCGATAAATCACGGACAAGAAATCCGGAAATTCAGCAGTCAGCGGATGCGGCAGTTGCGGAATTGCATGAAGCTGCGGCCAAGGTCCAACACGGTCTTTGGAACGGCACTGACCATGAACTAGTGCGCCATGAATGGGCCGAAAACTGCCATAGGGTGCTGATCAAGCATGGGTTCCCAGAATACTATGGCACCGAAAAGAAAGATGTTAGTCAGACTGCCTGATAAAGGCAGCTAGTGCAGTGATCTACTATTCCACTCTCGCTGGCTCCGTATTGGTTTCGCATTCTGGCCCAAGGCAGGGGCGTGCAGTGTGCCGAAGCCCTCACCCCTTTTCTCCTTCCGGCGCTAGCCTTTGCCCTGCAAACCACGGCATCTCTTGTGAGAATAAACCATATGCACTTTGGAATGGCTAGACTTACATGAGGTGAGTCCCTATTCCACCAGTGAGACTGAGCGACTAGAATATGATGAGTGACGAAGAACGATTGACACGAGGGCGTAAGTGACCAACGAAATGCTTTGGAAGCCGACTTTGTTCAGCGTTATCGCTGGCGTAATCGCGTGGGTAACCACTGAAAGCATCCCAGTTGTATTAGGAGTTGCTGTTGTCGTTCAGATCGCCACCCGGATCTCAATACGGGCTGCCCGGAAACGCGACGACGAATGGCCAGACGCCTAGGCCGAGAAAGTTCAGGATGGGCGTAATGCTCTGGATCAATTCGCCAAAGAAGTGACCAGGGACGCAGCTACTTAAATAATGAATACAAATTCAGACCGTGCGCGCTAACCCAACCACTCGTCTACGGCGTCATTAACAGGACAAAGAAAAAGGCCTCTACAATAGTCGAGACCTTTTCGCATATTCGATGGGTCGTGTCACGAAGCAGGGAAACTCTCCTATGGCTAGCCTTTATTTCTGGTTGCCAATTCTTATCGGGCAGTCCCTGGAACTAAAGTGGCGATTCGCCGTGCTTGGTGACAATATGCGGGTAGGGCATGGGGAACAGCAGCCTGCCACCGTTCTCCAGGTATCGCTTTTCCCGTCTCACCAACTCGGACTTCAGGTGCCACGGTAGCGCCATCATCACGTCCGGTTTCAGCTGTCGGGCCCGCTTTTCGGAAACAAGCTCGATGTCCGTGCCCAGCGTCCTCATTGAGACCTTGTCCGGGTCGCGTTCGCTGATGTAGGGCAGCACATGTTTGTCTATGTCAAAGAACTGTAGCATTACGTTGGCCTTGGTGGACGCCCCTAGCCCAGCGATGGTGTACGCTGCCTCATGCTCCTGGCGAATGAAGCTCTTAATTTTAGTCTTCAGCTTCAAGAGCCTCTTATAAAAAGCGTCATAAGTCTTCGGGGCATCCAAGCCCTGCGCGGCTTCTGCTTCCCAAAGGCTGTGGAAGGCCTCGGTCTTCTCAGGCGACTGTTCGCTGTGCGTGGCGAAGACTCTAATGCTGCCTCCGCTAGCCTTGTTCTGCGATACGTCAAATATGCTGAGGCCGCTATCCTCCAACACGCTGTTTAGCGTCATCAGAGTGAAATAGTAGAGATGCTCATGGCATATCTCGTGGAATGCCAGTGTGTCCAGCACCTGTGGAAGGTAATTGACCTGTATGCACCAGACGCCGTCTTTCGCCAAGAGAGTCTTGACGTTCTGGGCGAAGTCATGGATGTCGTTCACACCGGACAATGTGGCCACGGTCGTGATGATATTGCACTGTGTCTCGCCCAAGACGGGTCTAACGTTGGCGGCGGAAAATGTACCGTTGATGATGGCGATAGACCTGTGTAGATGGCCCCAGCTGATGTTTTCGGCGGCCTCTACGCCAATCCTTCGGAGGTTGTCTGGATAGTACGAGAGCAATGTGCCATCGTTGGCACCGATGTCCAGAACAATGTCGCCTCGATTCAGCTCCATTCTGCCAGTAACGTCCGTAACGAGTTCCTTTAAAACGGAAGTCTTGGTTGGGTTTGCTGAAATTCGGTATGAGTAGTCGTCATAAAGGGAATCGCGGTCGACGGACTCCTTGATCTGAAG
>CAUZQF010000234.1:0-4405 GCA_963581905.1 Dehalococcoidia bacterium | reverse complement strand
GGACTGCCAGGTTGATCGTATTCTTGAGTTTCCTGCCCTGCTCTTCAGTCTCGATCTCAAACAAGGCTTGGGCTGAAGGATCCATCTCAAATAGCTTGCCATAGAAAAGTTCGGCGGCCTTGTCCGAAATAGGTAAAATCTTCTCCCAGCTATCTTGCACCAGTTTAATCTGCTCAGGCTCCACGAGAATTCTCCTTCCTACTATTGCATCCTGTTTTAATGTCTACGTTAAAATTGGACAATTGATTACACTCTTGAAACGAGTTCTGCGCGTCTATTTGGTGGGTTAGAGTACTGAATTTGCAGACGAGTTTGACTCTTTGACCAGTCTATACCAGAGTGATAAACTTGCTGCCGCCGACACTTAATTACGGCCTTCAATCTGGAAGGCAATCAATACAGGGAGATAATATGAATCTACTAGTGCTATCAGGCGGTCCTCACCCTTATGAGGAGTCCACACCTTTACTGGATGGCATTCTAAAAGGGGCCGGACATCAGTACGAGATAACCGAGGATGCCAGTGTTCTGGCCGATACAGGCCGTATGGCCGGCTTCGATGCCCTGATCTTCAACACGAAACGCGACGGCGATATGACGATGACCGAGGCCGAGCGCTCAGGTATGACAGAGTACATTAGCGGTGGCAAAGGTTTCGTATGCATACATATTGCTGGCGCAGCTCCAAAGGAATGGCAGGAGTACTATGACATCACAGGCGGAGGCTGGATCTCAGGAGAAAGCTACCATCCACCCTACGGCCAGGTAGAGGTAAAAGTAACGAATTCAGATCATCCAGGCGCGAAGGGCATTTCCGACTTCGTTACCAATGACGAGCTATACATGGGCATTGCCTACCGAAAAGCGGGCAACGACGTGTTCATGACCGCCGATGCCGAGGACAGCAACCACGTTTGGCCTTCGAGAGGCGGCTCACCCAAGGACATGCCTGGCGGGACCTTTCCTCTAGGCTGGACCCGTTCCTACGGACAGGGCAAGGTATTTGTCACTCTACTGGGGCACAACGGCCTCAGCTTCGAGTCACCAGACTTCCAGAAGCTGATCCAGAACGGCATAGACTGGGCCACTAGCTAGCTTCTCAGCTTTTAGATCTAGACCGGATGCTATGGTGATTCAGGCGCTAAGCCGCTTGAATCACCATTTGATTGGAGCGCTTGACCGTGAACTCTGAGCAGTCCAGTCTGCCAGCAAGGCCTAACCCTCTGACCGTACTCGAGGACCAGGGCTATCGGCTGACGGGCCCGCGCAGGAGCGTCATCACACTGCTGGACACCAAAGGCGAGGGCTTTAGCGCGGAGGAGATCTGTCGCGAGCTGCCCAAAGTCGGGCGAGCCACCGTCTATAGAACGATCAAGCTGCTGGTGGAGACGGGCGTTGTCTGCAAGCTGTCGTTTCCCGACGGGGCCGCCAAGTACAGCCTGGCCCGAGTTGAGCACCATCACCACACTCTGTGCGTCAAATGCGGCAAAGTTGGGGAATTCAGGGCCTCAACCATCGAGAGGCTGCTGCGGACTATCGGCGAAGACATCTCCGGGGACATCGTTGGGCACAGCATAGAGTTCCACATCGTGTGCCAGGAATGCTTGGCCAAGGCCGCCGCCTGAATTAGACTGGCAGCAAGTCTCTTATGCTACTTTTCTTCGAGCCAACGCCACTATTATGAACACAGCGGTTGCGACGAGGGTCATAGCTGGGCCTGACGGCAAGTTCATATAGAACGACAGATAGAGCCCAACCACGGCGGAACCTGAGCCAATGAGAGCCCCCAACCCCATAGCAGTCGTGAACCTTCTGACCAGCAGGAAAGCGGTTGCCGACGGTGTAATCAACATGGCAATCACCAGCACTATTCCTACTGCCTGCAGCGCAATGATAATCACCAGCGCCAGTATCACCAGCAGCAAATAATCCAGCGCCGTCGTAGGCAGACCTATCACCCTGGCCCCGGTTGGATCGAAGCTGTTGAAAACCAGCTCCTTGTGGAACCCGTAAAGTACCACCATTACGGTAGCAGCCAGGCCAAGAGTCGCAAACACGTCGGAGCTAGAAACGGCCAACACCTGACCCAATAGCAAGTCTTCGATATCTACCGGCAGCCCCTTGGCCACCGACATTAGCACCAGACCTAATGCAAAGAGGCCTGCGAACAGGATACCTATGGTGGTGTCCTCACTCAGGCTCATTCGGCGGCTCAGGTAGCCAATTAGAACAGCCACGACGATGCCAACCGGCACGGCTCCTAGAAAAGGGCTTATGCCCAGCATGAACGCGATGACCATGCCCGGCAGCACGGCGTGGGCCAGCGCATCCCCCATAAATCCCAACCCCCTGGTAACGACATACGTCCCCAAAATCGGGCACATAACGCCGACCAAAACCGAGACTATAAGTGCCCGGAGCATGAAGCTGTAACTAAAGGGGTTCAGAAGCGCGTCTATTGCTGCATCCATCTAGGAGTGATCTCCCCCACCATTGCCGAAGACCACACCGTGGGCGCCGTAGAGTTCTTCCAGTACCTCCGGTGTAAAGGCCGTTTCAGGGGAGCCAAAGGCGCATACGTGATGGTTGATTGCGAGAACTTCATCGAAACGCTCGGCCATGTTCGTGAGGTCGTGGGTGGCCATGAGGATCGTCTTACCGTCGTCTCGAAGGGCACGCAGCACGGTGACCAGACCTTCCTGCGACGCAACATCCACTCCGCTGAACGCCTCGTCCAGCAGCAGTATATCCGCCTCTTGCGCGAGGGCCCGAGCAACAAAGACTCTCTGGCGCTGGCCGCCCGAAAGCTCGTTGATTAAGGACTCACGTTCCTCCCACATGCCAACGCGCTTCAGGGAGGCCTGGACAATCTCTGTGTCGTACTTGCTGGCCCGGCGTAGCCACCCAATCTTGCGACTGCGTCCCAAGGCCACAACATCCTTTGCAGTCAAAGGAAATCGCCAATTGACGTCCTCCCTCTGAGGTACGTAGGCGATCTTGCCTCTCGCTTTGTCCGGAGGCTGACCGTATACAAGCACACGCCCGGTGTTCAGCTTATAGATACCGGCTATCGCATTAAATAACGTGCTCTTACCGCCGCCGTTGGGACCAACCACTCCCAGAAGCGAGTACGGCCTCACCTGAAAAGTGATATCGCTCAGAACTAGAGATTCGCCAAGTTTAACGCTAACATCCTCCACAAAGAGGGCCGCGTTCTGTTCGCCGATGGCCATGGCTTACTTAAGAGCCTCCATTATGATTTCTACGTTTCGCCTCATCATGGCCACGTAAGTGCCCGTTGCGCTATCCACGGCGCCAAGTGTTCCTACATTAAGCCCATCCACCACTGGAACCCCCGTCTCTTCGGAAATACGCCTGGCCATGCGATCGTTTGCTGACACCTCTGTGAAAATGGCCTTGGCCTGGCTCTCACGAATGGCGTCGATCAGTCCAGCCATCTCGCTGGCGGAGGGATTGCGCTCTGTCGTTGTGCCCGGAATCACGGCACCAACTATTCGGAAATCGTATCTATCCGCAAAATATCCCAACGAGTCATGGGAGGTTACCAGCGTCCGGTTTTCAATAGGCAGGTCACCGAATTTACTCACTAACCAGGTGTCCAATAGTTCCAACTCTTCAATGTATGTCGCTGCGTTTCCGCGATAAACAGCGCTGTGCTCAGCATCCAAGGTTATCAACTCGTCGGCAATTGCCGACACAGCGACCTTGGCGCGGACAGGGTCCATCCAAAAATGAGGATCGACCTCTCCCTCCGATTCCAGCGTGTTGACGAGAGGTCCCAGTGCCAGCACTCGAGCATTCTCGACATCCGCGTTGATAATCAGGTCCCTCAACCAACCGCCCTCGAGGTTCAGGCCGACGTACAGCACCAGGTCGGCCTCCGCTATGTTCGCCACATCCCTGGCACTGGGCTGAAATGTATGTGGGTCCACGCCCGGCGGGATCAGGTCAATGACGCGGACTTCGTCGCCGCCCACCTGCCTGGCCCAGTCACCCAGAATACTACTGGTGCTGACAATGTCTATACTGGCCTTAGAAGACGGCCTATCAGAGGAAGTGTCCCCTCCTGAGCACGCCATTACAAATATGCCGAAGGAGATGCACATCGCGGCACAGGCCCAACGCACCCGCCACTCTACCACCTGGGTCCCACCTCTAATTCATTATTGATACTTTGTATCATTACGGTTCATAAATAAAAGGCGCTCGTTACGCCTAACTCGATTTGAGACATAATATCACAACCCCCATGGGTCGACTACTATTGACAATCGCTAGTCGCCCATCAACAGGTCATGACTATGTTGTGCTAATCATGCCGTACCTAAAACCAGACCCTCTGGCAGTTGCACGATCATTCCTTTGCCATCTAGGTCAACGCTCA
>CAUZQF010000233.1:0-4411 GCA_963581905.1 Dehalococcoidia bacterium | reverse complement strand
GGCTGGCGCGCCATCGCCCTTCGTCAGCGCCGAGTTAATCATCATAGGAACCGAGTGCCAGCTGTGGGCCGCCATGATCGCAGGGGTAGCGTGATCGCCCGCCACCACCAGCACGTCAGGATTAAGGACGCGCAGTCTGGGTATCTTGGCGTCCAGTTCCTCAAGGCATTTCACCTTGGCATCGAAGTCTCCATCCTCACCGGCAGCGTCGGCAGGCTTGTAGTGCAGGAAGAAGAAGTCGTGCTTGTCGAAGTTCTTCTCTAAGGTGCCCAACTCGTCATCGAAGGTCCCGCCAGTGGGAATGACGTTCATGCCTACCAGCTTCGCCAGGCCTCTATACATTGGATAGGCGGCGACGGCACCAGGATTAAGCCTGTAACTATCGCCAAAATCAGGCAGGTGCGGCAGCTTCGAGAAGCCACGCAGCAGGACCATATTCGCCTTATCCCTGCCGCCCAAAATCTTTTGTGCAGCAGCGGAAAATGCCTTCACAACCTCTGCGGCCTTGCCAGACCCTTCGTTGAGCGCCCGGGGCTCCAGCGGTGCCTCACCTGTAACCTGAGGATCGGTCTCGCTTATGCCATCGTCCAGTCCATCACCCCGAATAACCAGCACAAACCGGTAGTCCTGCACAGGGTAAACAGACAGGCTAACACCAGGCACCTCAATCTGGTCCAACAACTCCACCAGAGGTCCGCTCTCGGCACTAGGAATGCGCCCGGCACGCCGATCAACCAGCAGGCCATCGGAGTCCACAGTGCAGAAGTTGCCCCGAGACGCCACGTCTCCAGGCCCAAGCTCCACGTCTATACCCAGGCCCTCCAAGACCCCTCTGCCCATGAGGTATTTCACAGGATCATAACCAAACAGGGCCATGTGACCAGGACCGCTGCCTGGTGTGATGCCTGTCATTACCGGCGTGGTGAGTCCGCACGAGCTCTCGCCAGCCAGCGCGTCCAGATTAGGCAGTGCCGCCGTTTCCAGCTCGGATTTGCCCGTATCCGGATGCGGTGCGCCTCCCAGTCCATCCGCAACCAGCAGGACTATTTTGGAGGGCGTTGATCGGCAAATGTCCGATAGGAAAGGTAAATCAATCATCTAGTTAAAGGGCCTCCGTAGAATCGGCGTCCAGCAATGCTGCTACGCCAGGAAGTTCTCGTCCTTCCATGAACTCCAGCGACGCGCCACCGCCTGTTGATACGTGGGTCATCTTCTCTGACAAGCCCAGGCTATCCACCGCTTCGGCCGTCGAGCCTCCACCCATCACCGTCGTGGCATCGTCCATACTTGCGAGAATATTGGCAATCTTGACTGTCCCTTGCGCAAAGGCCTGCCACTCGAACACGCCCATAGGGCCGTTCCAGATGACGGTTCCGCAGGGGCGCAATGCCTCCGCGAAGGTCTTTACCGTGTCGGGCCCGATGTCTAAAACACGCCAGCCATCAGGAATGTCCGACGTAGCCACGGTCCTGACTTCTCCGTCTTCAGCGAACCTGTCCGCGATCACAACATCCGTTGGAAGCAGCAGCCTGGGATTTCCCGACTGGCAGCGGGATATCAGATCGCTGGCGAACCCGACGCGCTCTTCTTCGATCAAGGAGTCGCCCATCTCGTGGCCTTGCGCTTTTAGAAACGTAGCCGCCATGCCGCCGCCTATGATGATAAGGTCAGCCTTATCCACCAGCCGCTCCAGGACAGCAATCTTGTCGGAAACTTTGGCTCCACCCATTATTGCCACCAATGGCCGTTGGGGATCGTCCAAAGCAGTGCCCAGCATCTCCAACTCTTTGGCCATCAGGAAGCCGGAAACCGACGGAAGGTACTCAGTTACTCCATGAGTGGATGCGTGGGCTCTATGGGCAGTACCGAAGGCGTCGTTGACGAAGACGTCAGCTAGGGAGGCCAGGCTCATGGCAAAATCAGGGTCGTTATTCTCTTCGCCTGCATGAAACCGCAGATTCTCCAACACCAGCACACCACGGGCAGGCAAAGCTGCCACGGCGGAATCCACCTCTGGGCCTATGCAGTCTGCGGCCTGACCTACGGGCCTCCCAAGAAGTTCAGAAAGCCTCCTGGATACCGGCGTCAGCCTCATGTCTTCCACCACCTGCCCCTTAGGACGACCCAGATGGGAACAGATAATCAGCTTGCAGTCGCGTTCCAACAGATATTCCAGAGTGGGCAGCGATGCCTTGATACGACCGTCGTCGGAAATGTCAGAAGTCCCTGGATGGAAGGGCACGTTGTAATCCACCCTTACCAGTACTATCTTGCCGTGGACATCCAAATTTCGAACAGACTTTTTTTCTTTCAAGCTATATATCCAGCAGTTGCTTTACCAGAGCCTCAATAGAAGATCGGCCTTCCGCAGATATTTCCGGCCTGTCCAGCGCCGAGATTCCATCCGCGAATCGCTGCGAAACGATGTCGCTGCATGCCTCTTTCACTCCCAGAGATTCAACGACTTCCTGGACCTTTACTACGTCGTCAGCATCCAGAACCCGCTTGTAGTAGACCTCTCCCAGACGCCGCTTGTCTCCAACAGAGGCTTTCTCCAGCGCGAAAACGATAGGCAGTAACTTCTTCTTATTCATTACTTCTGGACTGGGTGAGGCCGCCCAAAACTCGTTTACGTCAGCCTGTACCTGTAGAGCAACCCCCAAATTGGTACCGCACTCTTGAAAAGCTTCCAGCGAATCGTCGTTTCCCGCCCCTATATGAGAGCCCAGTTTCAGCGCGCCAGCCAGCAAAGAGCCGTTCTTTTTCGCGGCCATTCTAAGGTAGGCATCCAAGGTTAGCTCCAGACGCTCCTGCGCCTCCATGTCCATGAAACGTCCCTCACATGTGGAGAGGCTGGCCTCGTCCATGAGTCGCACCGCTCGGAACGTTACGTCTGCAGAGACGCCGTGCTCCAGCAGTCGAAACAGGGCCAGACGGGCCAGGGCGTGCATGCCATCGCCGGCGTTAATGGCCTGCGCTGGCCCCCAAACCCACCAGAGAGCGTCGCGGTTCGCTCGCATGGGAACGCCGCTTTGGACGTCGTCATGAATCTGGGTGAAGTTGTTAACCAGTTCCACAGAGGCCGCCCCAGGAATGGCTGTCTCGATGTTGCCACCCACAGCATTGCAGGCTAGAAGACAGAGCGCCCCCAGGCTATGCTCTTTGGGTAGAGGCGGGTCGGTATGACCAGGAGCATCGGTCCAGCCCATGTGGTAGGACATCATGCCGTAAAGAGGCACGTCCCGGGCCTTGATGATGTCCTGCAACTCCGCATCAACCATTGCAGATAGAGACTGTGTATTTAGCGATATAGTCAACTGACAGGTCCCGTTTCTCTCGAAAGTTTTTCTCCAAGGATTGCTTCGATCTCTTCAGAACTCACAGCGCCCTGCCGTAGCAGCACTGGCACTCCGCCTGAGAGGTCCAGAACCGTCGACGCGACGCCACCAGTGATCTCGCCAGCGTCGATAACCAACTCAAGCTCTTCGCCGAAGATTTCCCTTACAGCAGTTGCGCCAGTCAGTCCCGGTTGGCCACTGCGATTTGCGCTGGTCCCGGTGACAGGTGCGCCAAGGCCCTTCACCAACTGCCGAGGTACCGGGTGATTTGGCACACGCACCGCCACTGTGTCACCGCCTGCCGATATGATATCGGGAATGGCAGCCGATTTCTTGAGCACCAGCGTGAGCGCGCCCGGCCAAAACCTATCGGCAAGGTCGAACGCAGCATCTGGGGTCTCTTTCACACAACTCTCAAGGTCGCTGGTATCCGCCAGCAGAATAGGAATAGGCATATTGGCAGGCCTTCCCTTTAGCTCAAACACTCTTTGAACAGCGTCCTGGTCAAAAACACAGGCCGCCAGCCCGTAAAGAGTGTCCGTTGGGATGCCCACTACTCCGCCCCGTTTTAGCGTATCTACTGCGGCGGCAATTTGGCTTTGCATGGCTTCGTTGTGCGTGAAAATAGGCGGTAAACTCCCGTTTATTACTTGAAATAGTATATCATAGATGCTAGCGTGAATCTGGTCTGTTTTTCAGCGATTTTATAGCCACTGAGAGACTAATACAGCCCGGTTTTCACGTCTACTTAATATCACCATGAGGCCGTTTTGCAGGAAATTTCGACAACAATATGACACAAAATTCAGAAGCCTCGACCGGCAGCGGCAAGTTACAGGACATTTCGTCCAGAGTCCAGAGAGAATCCATAGTTGTCATCGACTTTGGCTCGCAGTACAGCATGCTCATCGCCAGACGCGTTCGGGAGAGCAAGGTCTACTGCGAGATCGTGTCTCACAGGGCCACTTGGGAGTCGATCGAACAACTGAACCCCAAGGGCGTAATACTGTCGGGAGGGCCAGCCAGCGTGTACGACGACAAAGCCCCTCTGGCACCGGACTGGGTGTTCCAAA
>CAUZQF010000232.1:0-4412 GCA_963581905.1 Dehalococcoidia bacterium | reverse complement strand
ATCTAGATACAGATTGCTAGTAGTCAGGTCCCACTCGTACGTCCCATAGGTGACGGCGCGCAGGATGGCTTGTAAGCGCTCTAGCTTGCCGTCTTCTACGTTGTATTCACTCGCGCCGTTGCTCTCCGGGGTTGCTTGGTATGCCCCCCACTTGCTGACGCATATGTACCAACTCTCTCATTGGCCTATCGTGAGGCCCTTAATCGTCCTCCATCCCCATCCTCCACGCTCCTCTGCAACCGCTATACCGCTACGGCGTCCCTTGCTACAGGGACAGAGAAACCCACCTCAACCATGTGATGTTGGACTATATTAATAAAAGATTAGGTTTTTGCCAAATTAAGCATGAATTATAAGGCCTACCTGTACCCAAGACAATGATGCCTAGCTCGCTATTTATTATAGATCACTGAGGGAAACAGGGATGGCACGTTAACTTCTATAACGATCTGAGTTACTGTTAAATTGTTCACTAAAAGCCCTGGAATACATTTGTAAAGATTATGCACATTGTTTAAGTTTATATCTAACAATTGCGCTCTATGTAAAAACGACCAAGGGGACTGTCGAGTTAGGGATTTTGAACTGGGGATCCAACGCCCAAAGCATGCATTGAGCTGATTATCCGAAATACAGAATTCCCAGGGCCAATTCCATGCCCTACACCATTTATTCAAAAATAACAAAGAGGTAGACGTTGATTAGTATTGAGCTGATACGCAGCGATCCAGATCGTGTTCGCGAAGCCATGGCCAGGCGCGGCGAGAACGTGCCCATCGATGAAATCCTTGAGCTAGACGTCAAACGACGGAACACAATCGTGGAGGCGGACGAACTGCGCGCTCGCCGCAACGAAGTCAGCAAGGAGATGGGCCGGTCTAAGGAACGCCCTGCGGAGCTAATAGAGGAGATGCGCGGCGTGGGAGGGCAGATCAAGACGCTGGAAGACACCCTTCGAAGCGTCGAAGATCAGATCAGCGCGCTGGTCATGACCATGCCCAACCTGCCTCAGGACGACGTGCCCTTTGGAAAAGATGAGAGCGACAACATTGAGGTCAAGAGGTTCGGCGAGATACCGACCTTTGACTTCCAGCCCAAACCCCACTGGGAGATAGGCGAGGACCTGGACATCATAGACTTCGAGCGCGGAGCCAAGATGTCCGGCTCGCGATTCTTCGTGCTAAAGGGCAAAGGGGCGCGGCTACAGCGAGCGCTTATCGACTGGATGCTGGACCTGCACACTGAACAGCACGGCTACACGGAGATCTACCTGCCCAACATGGTCACCGCGGAGTCGGCTATCGCTAATAGCAACTTGCCGAAATTCGAAGACACCATGTACCACGATAGCGAGGATGACCTCTGGCTGTTGCCCACAGCAGAGATGGCCCTGACTAATTTGCACCGGGACGAGATACTTCCTCCGGGCTCGCTACCGCTGGCATATGTAGCGCACACGCCATGCTTTAGGCGGGAGCGTACCGCCGCAGGTCGTGATACCAGGGGCATCAAGCGGGTCCACCAGTTCGAAAAGGTGGAGATGTACAAGTTCGTAGACCCGGATAGGTCCGATGCAGAGCTAGACAAGATCATTGCCGACGCCGGCGACGTATGCTCCAAGTTGGGGCTTACCTATCGGCTCTTGCAGCTATGTACCGCCGACATTTCCTTCCAGTCGTCCAAAACTTACGACCTGGAGATATGGGCACCTGGCAGCGACGAGTGGCAAGAGGTAAGCTCGTGCTCCAACTGCACCGACTTCCAGGCCCGGCGAGCGTCCATACGCTACCGCCCAGAGCAGGGTACGCGACCTCGATTTCCGCACACGCTTAACGGCTCAGGCATAGCGCTGCCCAGGGCTATCATCGGCGTGCTGGAGAACTACCAGCTGGAGGACGGGTCGGTTCTCATCCCAGAAGTCCTCCAGCCTTACACCAACTTCTCCGTTATTTCTAGATAGAGTTTTCGGAGGTTGATGGGGAGAGAAGGCATATTGGCGAATTTTGCCAGACGAGTAGCACACGTTCTGCTGCCGCCTGTCCACAAGGCAGAAGCTAGTGGATAGGCAGGCGTTACTCGTGGATTTGGCGAAGCGGATTGCCGACGTTTCCCTGACGCATCCGACACGCGTGGCCATCGACGGCGTAGACGCTGCGGGTAAGACCACGTTGGCTGACGCACTGGTCGCGCCCATAGAAGAGCTTGGCAGACCAGTGATTCGGGCGACGGTAGATGGCTTTCACAGGCCCCGGGAGGAGCGTTACCGGCGCGGCTCTGACTCGCCAGAGGGCTACTACCACGACTCCTTCGACTATGACTCGGCGCGAGGCGAGCTTCTGGAGCAGCTAGGCCCAGGCGGCTCCCTGCGCTACCGCACCGCAACCTTTGCCTTCCCCACCGACCAGTTCATATACGAACGACTGCAAACGGCACAGCCTGACGCCATTCTGCTGTTCGACGGCATCTTCTTGATGCGCCCCGAGCTAAACGACCTCTGGGACTTTCGTATCTTTTTGGAGATTGGATTCGAGGAAAGTCTGGAGCGGGCCGGGCGGCGCAACGCAGAGGGCATGGATAGCGAAGAGGCCTTGCGGGAGCGATACGAAAAGCGCTACATCCCAGGCCAACGGCTGTATTTGGACAGCTCCAAGCCGAGAGAGATTGCAGACGTGGTTGTTGAAGGGGAAGGCTACCTGACCCTTTGAAGCCAGCCTTCTAAGAGACCACCTAAGAAACTACGACCGGGTAGTCGTAATCCTCTCGTAAAACCCTCTTGAGAACCTTGCCCATGGGGTTGCGAGGCAGCTCATCTATGAAGACCACCGACTCCGGCTTTTTGTAGCTGGAAAGACGCTGGCGGCAGAATTCGATTATCTCGCCCTCCACACCTGTCTGACCTGTTTTTAAGACTACTATTGCCCGAACTCGCTCGCCCCAGTCATCGTCGAGCACACCTATAATTGCCGCGTCGTCGATTGACGGGTGGGACTGAAGGACCTGCTCCACTTCTTCAGGGGAGATCATCTCGCCGCCACGCTTGATGAAGTCCTTGGCCCGTCCGGCCAGGAATATGTAGCCCTCGTCGTCCTGATATCCCAGGTCGCCCGTGAAAAGCCAGCCGTCTCGAATGGCCTCGGCAGTGGCCTCTTCCTGATGCCAGTAGCCCTTCATCAGCCGAGAGCCGCGCGCTGCGATCTCTCCTACCTCTCCAAGAGTTACAGGCTCACCATCCTCATTGAAGATCTGCACCTCTACGTCGTCGAGCGGCCTGCCAATGGAGGACAGGCGCTTCAGTTTTATCTCATTCTCTTCATCAGTGCCGTCAAAGACGTGGGCGTCCGGAGGCAGCATAGTTATGGTCGCCGCAGTCTCCGTCTGTCCAAAGGCGTTGATGAAATGAGTGCCAGGGAACTCAGCAATCGCCCGCTTTATCACCTCAAGAGGCATCTGCGCAGCACCGTAGGTAATGACCTCCAGGCTGCTAAGGTCGTGCTCGTGGAACTCCGGGCTGTCCATGAGCATCTTCAGCATGGTCGGCACCATCATGGCGCGGTTGGCCCTCTCGGTCTCCACCAGTCGCATCCACTCAACCGCCTCGAACTGGCGCTGAATTATCATGGTGCGTCCGCCGTAGATGGCTGCCATCACTGCTTGCACGCCCGCTATGTGGTACAGCGGCACGGTAAGTATGTTCCTGTCGTCAGCGTGTGGGTCAGCCGGCGTAACGTTGCTTAGAATGTACGACGAAAAGCTGTCGTGGCTGAGCATAACGCCCTTGGGGGAGCCAGTAGTGCCCGCCGTGAACATGATGACCGTCAGATCGTCATCATCTCCCTCGGGATATCGCTCCTCATCCTCGCCGTTCTCCACCAGAGCTTCGTAGTGCTGCCATCCCTCGACGGGGCCATCCAGCGCGACGTAGTGCTCTACGCAATCGATCTGTTTGGAGCACTCCTTTACCAGGTCCACGTAGCGCTCGCCCACCAGCACTATTTTGGGGCCAGCGTCGTTAATCATGTACGCCAACTCGTCGGCACGTGCGCGAAAGTTCATTGGCACATACACAGCGTCGAGCTTGGCGGTGGCGAAATAGGACTCGATGTACTGGTTGCAGTTAACCTGCAGTATGGCGACCCTATCGCCTGGGCCAACCCCCAATTCTGCTAACGAGTTGGCTAGCCTGTTAACCCGGCTCTGCAAATCAATGTAGGTGATGCGCTTATCTTCAAATATCAACGCCTCCCGATCGGGTACTATAAGAGACGATATCGATAGGAATTCCGTGGTGTTCATGCTCTAGAGAAGCCCTCCGGGATATGTTTTTTGCTCGTAAAGATTACCACCAATTCCAGATGAATGACAATTCCTGAAACAACACTGCCCGTTGAAAAGCTCTGCCCCAGTCAATGATG
>CAUZQF010000231.1:0-4426 GCA_963581905.1 Dehalococcoidia bacterium | reverse complement strand
CTGGCCCGCATTCTCCGACGACACCCCGATGCCGAAATTACTTCTGTTACAGGGCGAAGCCTTGCCGGTCAAAAGCTAGGCGAAGCTTTCCCTCACCTGTCGGACATTGACCTGACTATTACAGAGGACGTTACTGAGAGCGTGGACGTGGTCTTCTCCGCGTTGCCCCATGCTGCCAGCGCAGAGCGTCTCGGACAGGCGTTGACCAGCGGGGTCAAGGGCATAGATATAAGCGCCGACTTTCGCCTGCGCGATCTAGCGGAGTATGAGAGCTGGTACAACATCACGCACCCCTGTCCTGAGTACATGGAGGAATCCGTATACGGTCTTACGGAGCTGCACCGAGAGGACGTGAAGGCGACGCGCCTGGTAGCAAACCCTGGCTGCTTCCCCACGGCGTCGATCCTGGCGCTGGCGCCCGCCGTTAAGGCTGGCATCATAGGGCCGGACATCATCGTGGATGCCAAGTCAGGGGTGTCTGGAGCAGGACGTGGGGCCTCGGTCGCCACCCTGTATTCAGAGGTCAACGAGAGTGTGAAGGCCTACTCAATGGACGGCCATCGCCACCTGCCTGAGATTCAGCAGGAGCTAGACCTGCTGAGTAGCAATGGCCGGCTGCGCATCACGTTCCTCACACACCTGATACCGATGACCAGAGGCATCCTGTCCAGTTGCTACGCCAACCTGAATGAAGGCGCCCTCGCAACCGGCGAGGCTGCCAAGGCAGAGATAATGGAGCTATACAAAGAGTACTACAAGGACGAGACCTTCGTGAAGGTGGTGGACACGCCGCCAATGACCAAGCATACGTTAGGAAATAACGATTGCGTCATTTACCCGACGGTGGACATCCGCACAAACAGGCTTGTCGTCGTCAGTTGCATCGATAACCTGGTGAAGGGCGCTGCAGGCCAGGCAGTTCAAAATATGAACCTGATGTTTGGTCTGCCCGAGGAGCAAGGTCTGCAACAACTGGCCATGTATCCGTAACGCTCTTTGAAATTGGTATGAATCATTGTTGTCAGTCATGTTGCGGCGGACAGGCATAACCCTTAGAATTAAATGGTAGGGCGATAGCCATTGGGCTGCCCGGCGTTTCTTCGTGGCCCCATCGTCTAGAGGCCTAGGACAGCGGCCTTTCAAGCCGTAAACACGGATTCGAATTCCGTTGGGGCCACCACGCAGATACTGCTGAGCTTTCTATTCGACCCCTTTTCGCAGCTCTCCATGGTCTGACCGCAAATTTGCCCATGTATAAAAGTCTGAATCCACTACTTTTTTGAACCGGAACGGTGTAGTCGTCGCTCCACTATTGCTACGCTGCTAATCAACAGCACGCCAGCAAACGAAATCGCAACCTTGTTGCGAGTCTCCAACTTCTTAAATCTATTCAGCATCTTGCCATCTCCATCTAATGTATTAATTTTTACTTAACCTTATGATGCAAAATTAATGGCTGTGACTATGCTGGTGCGTTCCTTCATCTCTTGGTACTGAATATGCACGATGGAAGAAAAATGCGTGAATTAGCCGTCGCCCTCGGCTTTGGAGATTATGTGGCACTTTCCAGAATCACGGAACGACTGCCAGTAAGTTGCTGCAGCAGGACAAGAAAAAGCTATATACTTTTTTAGGAAAGGTTTACTTATTGAGCAAAGAGCGCTTCGGATGGTAGAGGCTTTTGCAGACCCTGGGTCATGATGCAGGTATGGCTTTAGTGTCGGCTGACAGCCGTGTACTGGCTGAAGATCGCTAACGACCAGGTGTGCGAGGTGGCTATCGATTGGCAAGCCAGCGTGGACAGCAAGGCTTGCGTTGGAAAAACTAGGAGTTAGCACTGGCATCGGACTAATGTTTATTTAGTACAGAACCGGATTATTTGAATTGAAAGGCTAATCCCCTTTCGCTCCTGCCCAACGGCGTCTCGAACCCGCTGTGGGGTTTTTGATTTTAGTCCCCATGTGCGTCACTATTCAGCACGTCTGGCTGGTCTGGGTATCCGACGCCTTTGTGATCATGGAAACCATTAAGACAAGGCATGAAAATTTCGTAGGCGACCTGTGTTCCTAATGCCCCTTACTGACCCGAAGTCACCGGCGGCAGCGATTGAAGGTAGAGCCACACGGCCTTTAGTTCGTCGTCCGTCATCATACCGAAGCGCTCCCAAGGCATGTCCTCTTTCTTTAACTTATTGCCAAAGGGAGTCGTCCCTGTCCGCAGCGTTTGAATAAAATCGTCTTCCGACCATGCCACTAAGGCACCGCCTCTGGTGAGGTTCGGAGCACGGACATCTGACTCACCAGGGATCTTTCCACCCCCAAGGTTCTCGCCATGACAGAGAGTACACATCACCGCTAAGTATTCGCCATAGCCTGTCGTCACTCCAGGCACGGGCACGCTGGGGCGCGTAGCTGTGTGGTCAATCGTGAGCGCCGGGAAAAGCGCCGAATCAAATACAGTAAGGATTCTTGCGATAACGCCTGCCTTGCTTTTCGGCACTTCGTTGTCGACAGGAGGCAGGGACTTAAGGTAGGCGATCATAGCTCCTAGGTCGTCGTCGCCTATCTCGGTGTATAGCTCGGACGGCATAACAAAAATGGCCTTACCGTCCCTGTTAACGCCGTGCCGAATTGCCCTCACGTAGTCTTCGTCGGTAAGGCTGCCTCCAACGCCGCCTACCCCGGATGTCAGGTTGGCCGGTGCAAACCTACCGAACATTGGGTCGTCTTCCAGCACTTGCCCCTCGAATTTCTCGCCGTGGCACTCCTGGCAGAGCGCGACTGCTTCGATGAATTGCCTTCCCCGCTCAATGCTGGCAGGGTCGGCAGGCACGTCAACCGCTGCTACTTGGAAGTCATAAGTCTTGGTCACGCGCATCCCGCCTATGCCTGACAGAATCACGACCAACAATATGAGAAGCGTAACCAGGCCGCCGAGGGTGATTCCTGTCCATTTCAGGTAACGCATGGCAATCGTCCTTGTGTCCCTTTAATTGACGTGTTAAACAGGTGGGTGGGTCTGATAGCAATAACCGTGAGCTTCCCCCGAGTCTATATCAAGCCCGAAGAAGCCGCCTCTTACGGGCTGGATTGTACCGGAATGATCGATAACGCGGAGCAGGCTACCCCAACACATCGCCGCTGGGTGGCACTGGCTCTGAGAGGAACGACGATCGGAACTGGACTCCCCAGCGACCGTCGATTTTCGTAAACAGCCACAGCGTTGGGAAGGCGTTGTACTCGGTGTCGTCCGCGTGCCGCCTGGACTGGTTGATGGCCAGATGGACCTTGTCCGGCCCAGATTGGATGGCCTCGATGGATGTGGTTGCCGTGTGGTGCCAACCCTGCTCTCCAAGGGACTCCGTCATGTTTTCTCCCCGGGTCGTAACGAAGTCACTGGCCTTTTCCCATACCTCGAACTGGTTTTGGCCGTTCAGCCGCCTGTGGGGGAAGTGCATTTCGGCGACCATTGCGTCGGTGTCTCTGGCGTTGAAGGCCGCATTCCATCGGTGGAACGCCGCTATTGCTTGCTCGGCGGAATCGCTCATGAGTTGCTCCAATCATTAGTAGTGGTGGGTGCGAGATGTAAGGGGCCACAAGGTGGTTTTTCTTAGTCTGACTTCGTATATCTGTATGGCCTGTAACTAGTTTCTTGGGCGGTTGGCTGACGTTGGCGATGTTGAATCTTCCCGATAAGGAATTTTAACAGCCGAATTCCTCGTTTAATGATCCAAGTGCCTAGAAGTACCAGTATCCAAAAGCCTGGAATCACGAAGCCGAAACCCAAAAGCAATATCCACCTAAGCCCGACCGCCACAAATTAGTCTGTGTTCCACAGTCTTGCCTTTAAGGCAGAACTAGTTGAGGGATCCCATGAACTGGGGTTTAGCATTTTCGACGCCTGGCCAGCATTGGCTGGAGGCTGCACCGTATCAGAGGGGAAAAACATCGTCAAGCTGAAATGCAATTGGGAATAGATCGCTCAGTACAAAAAATGCCAAATAAATACACAGCGATGTCAGATTTCACAGCAGTCATGAATGGGATTCGCACATGTTTCATCAAAATACGCGTTTGGAAGAAGTTACACTTTGCACTGTGTGGGATATTAGTATTTAAGTGAATTCTTTAATAACCCGTGGTTAAGCGTATGAGAGCATTTCCCGAAGATGACATTTCTCAGCAAGAACCACTCATTAGAACGTTAACCGGGTGGCGTATTTGCCGTGGTAGCATTGAATGGCTTCAAACTGGGTTTAGGTGCTGATGAACTTTTCCACTGACGATATAAAGAGGTATATTCAAGCGGGATGGGACGAGATGTCCATCGACTATCAGGTCGAGACGCATATCTCGTTGAACGACGTGCATTATGCTCCGCTCTGCCCCGGTGAGCGTGAGCTACAGATATTAGGGGAAGTATCCGG
>CAUZQF010000230.1:0-4453 GCA_963581905.1 Dehalococcoidia bacterium | reverse complement strand
GACCTGGAGGATACGTTTCGTGACGCCGGCATCACCGTGATAAGGGCGCTGGAAGTCGATACGGACATGGGCCACATACTGGCTTACGGACTTCATCGACACGTAAGTGGCATTAACGTTGCTGGCGAGCTGCGGAAGGCCGTCAACAGGGCAGGGGGAGTCATGATCTCCGCTCACCCCTTTCGGAACCTCTTTAACAAGCCTCCATACAACGTGAACCTTCTTTATAAGAACTCCAAGAGAAGAAGCCCGGAAACGGCGGAAGAGGCGTCTGGTCACCCACTTTTTCAGCTGGTCGACGATATTGAGGTTGCCAACGGGTCCAATACAGACCAGGAGAACCTGTTCACCCTGGAAGTGGCGGCGCACCTAGGCATGGGAGGCACAGGAGGCAGCGATGTTCACTCGACCCATGGTCTCGGCAAGTGCATCACCATGTTCGACGGCGATATCAGAGGCGAGTCTGACCTCATCGAGGCACTGAAGGCCAAGGCCTTCATGCCGGGACAGAACCTGCACAAAGGCGACCTGCAGCCCTTTAGTCTCTAGATTCGCAGGGCTGCTTTTGCCTGTTGCTTAAGTTCAGCGCTGATAATTAGCTGACCTTGGCCTCATCGCGAAGGAACGTCACCATGCGATCGGCGATATCCTCCCCAGCGTCTTCCTGCAGAAAATGGCCGGCGTTTTCTATCACGTGGAACCGACCGTTGGGCACCATCGCTGCGATGCGCTGACCCTCGGCCACTTTGAACGCCATGTCTTTGTCCGAAAACATCACCAAGACCGGTATATCCCATAAGCGAAGTGTGTCATCGATATCCTTGATGTACTGCGCATTTTCGTGTCGCTCGTTGGGGGGGATCATCTTCGGAAATGCGGCTATGCCGGACCTCGTCGAGACATCTTTATGGGGCATCAGGTACTGTTCCTTGGCCCGGGCGTCCAAGGGGCGCTTGATAAGTAGTTTGCCGCCGAAAGACATCTTCCGGAACAGGTCGAGGCGTTTAGACAAGAAACTGGAAAAGCCACCGCTGCGAAACATTATTTTGAAGAAGAGGGGCATGGGCATTATCGTGACCAGCGTGTTCAATATCGCCAGCGCTTTGATGTTGGACTGATGGTCGATGGCGTAGCGGAGGCTAATAGGCCTGCCCCAGTCCTGTCCGACAATCGTTACGGCTTCTAAGCCGAGCTTTTCCACCAGGCCGGTGATTAATCCTTCGTGCCTGCTCAGATTATAGTCCGACTCCTTTGCAGGCTTGTCGGAGAGTCCGAAGTCCATCAGGTCTGGCGCAACGCAGCGATAGCCGGCAGCAACCAGCGGTGGGATCATCTTTCGGTAGAGATAACTCCATGTGGGCTGACCATGCATCATCAAGATAGGTGGCCCAGAACCATCGTCTACGTAATGAAGCCGAATGCCATCGACCTCAATGTAGTTTTCTTTGAACGGAAACTCGAATCGCTCGGTCATTTTTATCTCCTTCGACAGACACCTTGTTAGCTTGCGAGATATGTCCTGTTAGCTGAATTGTCGATGGATCAAGGATGCACTGCGCAATTGCCTTAAAATACATGAAATGGCGACGAATACCAGAAGATTATTGGGGTCATGGTCGCCAAGACTATAGAGACGTTAATTTAAGTTGTCAATTGCGTCGTGCGAGTCCTGGTGGCGAAGGGCTGTCAGCAAAGCTTTTTTCTTTTTATTAAGCGTAACCAAAATTTGCTATCCCCGTCATACGGCGATATCCTCTTGCCGAATGGCGGTCTGACTTATCACCTGTGGTATTTTCACTGGGAGGCGCAGCATGGTAACCCCTAATCCGATAGTTCGACGGTGGCGTTCCGAAGCGACAGCCGATCCCGAGGGCTTCTGGGCCGAGGCTGCTGATCAGCTCCCCTGGTTTCGCAAATGGGACCAGATTTTCCAGTGGGACTTTCCCTCTTTCAAATGGTTCCTAGGGGCGCAGACAAACATGGCCTACAACTGCGTCGACCGGCACGTGGAAGCCGGTAGGGGAGGCCACTCTGCAATAGCCTACGTCACCGAGCGCGGCGAGCGAAGAGTGCTCACGTACGCGCAGCTCTTGTACGGCGTAAAGCAGGCGACCGCGGCGCTGCGAGGCATGGGCATTCAGAAGGGCGACCGTATCACGATTTATATGCCGGTATGTCCCGAAGCAGTGATTCTCATGCTGGCGGCACTAAGAGTCGGTGCCATTCACTCGGTTGTGTTTGCCGGATTCGGCGCAGGCGCTCTGGCCGACCGCATAAGAGCCAGCGGCTCCAAGCTGGTCTTCATCACTGACATCACCTATCGCAAAGGCACCGACATTCCTCTGAAGGGCATCGTTGATGCCTCTTTGGAGACCGGTGGTGAATCAGTGGAACACGTTGTCGTTCTCGATCGCGGCAGTGGTGTCCCGATGACGCCCGAGCGCGACATAACCTGGGACGAGTTCTTGACTCGCGGGCAGGGCCATGACGACGGGCACGAGATTATGGAGTCCAACGACCCTGCCTTCATATTGGCGACCTCCGGCACCACGGCCAAGCCCAAGCTTGTAGTGCATAACCACGGCGGTTATCAGGTCGGCGTGCACAGCATGGGACGCTGGACTTTTGACCTGAAGCCCGATGACGTGTGGTGGGCGACTTCTGATATTGGCTGGATAGTCGGGCATAGCTACATTGTCTACGCGCCGCTGCTGGCCGGGTGCACCACCATCGCATTTGAGGGCGCGCTGGACTATCCAGAGCCCGACCTCATCTGGCAGATTGCAGAGGAGTTCGCCGTCACGGGAATATTTACGTCGCCAACAGCGGTTCGTCTGCTAATGCGGTACGGTGACCCTGCTCGGCCGAAAAAGCCGTTGCCATCTCTGACCAAGATCTTCTGCGCGGGTGAGGTGCTAAATCCACCGGCGTGGGAGTGGCTCCAGAAGGACGTTTTGGACGACCGCATCCCTGTGATCGACCACTACTGGCAGACCGAGACCGGTGGTCCACTGGTGGGCAATCCTTATGGACTGTCCATGCTGCCCATCAAGCCGGGCTCCTCTGGCGTGCCCATGCCTGGCATTGAGGCGGCGGTAATGACGTCGGAGGGCGAGTCATGTGAGATAGGGGAGAAGGGAATACTGGTCATTAAGAGGCCGTTCCCCAGCCTGACACCAGCCCTGTGGGGAGAGCCGGAACGATACGAGTCCGACTACTGGGGCAAGATTCCCGGACAGAAGGTCTACTTCACCGGGGACTCTGCGCACATCGATGAGGACGGGTACGTGTGGTTCGCCGGGCGTGCCGACGAGGTCATCAAGATTGCGGCCCATCGCCTGGGGACCATCGAGGTGGAGTCGGCTTTGCTGACACATAAGGCTGTGGCTGAGGCGGGGGTAACGGGTCGCCCCGACGATCTGCGAGGCGAGGTTATCTCGGCCTTCGTTGTGCTGAGGAACGACTACAGCGCGTCGGATGAGCTTAAGGGCGAACTGCTTCAGGCGGTGCGACGCGAGCTAGGCCCTATCGCAGTTATTGGCGAGCTGAACTTCGTCGATATGCTGCCTAAGACTCGTAGCGGCAAGATTATGCGCAGAGTGTTCAAGGCGGTCGTTCTGGACCAGGATCCCGGCGACATTACGACAATCGAGGATGAGGGCTCGGTGGAAGAGGCCCGTCAGGCGTGGCAGGCCATGAAGGCAAGTCTGGGCGGTAGTTAGTTTAGTTGGATTAAGCCTGTCAAAACATCTGACAATGAAGCCCGTGAACTATTAAGTTCGTCTTTGTTCCGTTAGAAATATGAACTTTGTCAAAAATTTGGCCTGATATCAAATAGTGGGATGCTGATTTAGATGAAATTTTTTGAATTTGGGCTGGTGTTGAGGGGGCAGTACCCGGTGGGCGACGACATCGGCGCGCGGTTCGAGGAGGCCATGGAGCAGGCTCGGACCGCCGACGCGCTGGGCTTCGACTCTATCACGGCGACGTCGCACTTCAGCACCCCGCCATTTCAGTCCTTGCAGCAGATACCCATGTTGGCCAGACTCAGCGCGGAGGCACCCAACGTTCGCCTGAATGCTGGCATAGTGCTTCTCTCGCTCTACACGCCGTTGGAGATCGCCGAGCAGTTTGCGACCTTGGATATCATGACCGGTGGTCGGATCATCTTCGGTGCCGCGCTGGGATATCGGGACGTGGAGTTCAAGGCATTTGGTGCGCCAATCAACCGGCGGGGCAAACGCTTTGAGGAGAACCTGATTGCCATCAAGCGGCTGTGGACCGAGGACTCGGTGGACATGAAGGCCGAGCATTTCGAGCTAGCGGGTGCCTCCTGTCTGCCAAAGCCTTTGCAGGACCCCCATCCGCCTATCTGGATCGGTGCAAACGCGGACGTCGCAATAGAGCGTGCTGCGTGGCTTGGCGACTGCTGGTACATCAACCCGCATAATCG
>CAUZQF010000229.1:0-4471 GCA_963581905.1 Dehalococcoidia bacterium | reverse complement strand
TTAAGGGGCGTAAGTGTGTCGCTAATGACAGGCCGTAACTCTACGTAATGCGAGGAAAACGGTAATCGGATTTTTTAAGGAGGACGTTCCCATGAAGACCAAAATGGTTTGGGGCATAGTGCTCATGCTGGTTCTTGCAATGGCATTGACTGCCTGCAGTTCCGCAGATGAGCCCGCCCCCCCCGCGGCGCCTGCCGCTCCATCTTCCCCATCGGAGCCAGCAGGGTCAGGTAGCGCCGGCATTGGCGCATCGCTAATTGGTACCCTCGAAGGGCCAGAGATAATCACGGACGAGAGCAAAAAGCCTACCTCGTTCAATGAAGCACCTCAGTTTGCCGCGCTAGTAGCGTCTGGCGACCTGCCCCCAGTAGCAGAGCGCATTGGGGATGATCCTATAGTAATTAAGCCTGTTCACGAGATAGGCGAGTACGGCGGAATTTGGCGCCGAGGCTTCAGCGGACCTGGAGACGACTGGAACGGGATTCGCTGTTGCTCTAATGACACCGTAATGTTCTGGGACTACACCGGTGGCGAAGTTGTGCCGAACGTTGCGAAAAGCTTAGTTGCCAGTTCTGACGGCAAGAAGTTCACTATTGAACTCCGTAACGGCATGAAGTGGTCGGACGGCGAAGACTTCGATGCCGACGACTTCGTATTCTGGTACGAGAGCATGTTCTTGAACGAAGAGCTTATTCCCACCAAGTCTTCGTACTTCCAGACCCCGAGCGGCATTGGGGTTCTGAAGAAGATTAGCCAGTACAAGATCGAAATTACTTTCCCAGACCCCTACTTCCTGTTCCCGGATGCACTGGCAGGCTCCACTCACCTGGGTGGTCAAGCTTTGCGAGGCAAGGATGCACGAGGCATGTATGCCCCGGCTCACTACCTCGAACAGTTCCATACAGATTTTGGCGACAAGGCCGCCATTGAGGACAAAGCCGCAGGCGAAGGTTATGAAAACTGGGTCCTGAATTTCAAAACCAAAAATGACTGGACCTTGAATGTAGATCTTCCAGTGATATCCCCCTGGAGGACCGTGACCCCTAACAACGAGACGACTTGGGTGCTTGAACGCAACCCTTACAGCGTTTTTGTGGACACGGCCGGAAACCAACTCCCGTATATCGATCAGGTCCGAATGACACTTTTCGAGAACCTGGAAGTCCATAACCTTAGGGCGGTCGCTGGTGAATACGACATGATGGCCCGTCACGTGGACATACAGAAGGTTCCTGTATTCATAGAGAACCAAGAGAAGGGGGAGTACAAGCTCTACCTGGACCCAGGCGACTACGGTTCAGACATGCAGATCAAGTTCAATAAGTCCTTTGCCGATGATCCAGAAATTGGCGATCTGATTCGAAACGTAGATTTCCGACGAGCCCTCTCACTGGCCGTAGACAGAGACCAGGTCAGCGAGACATTCTTCCTGGGGATTGCACCCCCTCGCTCGGTGATACCGATTTCGACTAACGCTTGCTATCCAGGCAAGGAATATGAGACCAAGTGGCATACCTTTGACACTGCACAGGCCAACCAGTTGCTGGACGGCATAGGTTATACAGAAAAAGACGCCAGTGGGATTCGTCTCCGCAAGGACGGCAAGGGCCCCTTGACGCTGGAGATCATCACCTATGGTGGTCAGTTCGTGCAGTACACCCAGATCATGGAAGTCATAGCAGAGCAGTGGTCTGATGTCGGCGTGAAGCTGAGGGTCAATGAAGTTGAGCGTACCCTTGGCGAGCAGATGTTCGCCGGCAACCTGAACCAGATGTTCGCGTGGAACAATGACGGGAGTGAGCACATATTCACCTTCCCAGGTCACGTGTTCCCATTCAGTGGCACCAGTAATGGTGGAGCGCTTTACGGACAGTGGTTCCAGTCCAACGGAGAAAGCGGAGAAGAGCCACTTCCCTACCTAAAGAAGATCATGGAGAACTGGCGTAAAGGCTTCGGCGTACCTGCGGATGAGCGCGCACTCCTTTGCCAAGAGATCTGGCGGCTGATCGTGGACAACGTGAACAACATAGGTATCGTTGGCCCAGGACCAGCCTCAATGGGAGTCCGCGTTGCCAAGACGGACCTCGGTAACATTCCGTCCCGTCAGTACAACTCTCCCGATGGCAGGACACCTGGCATTTCTCGGCCACAGACGTTCTTCTGGAAGAGCGCGGCCAATCGCCAGGAGCAGTCAGTAAATATACAGTAGATTAAATGACCCGTGGGAGTGTCAGCTCGAAAGGAGTTGGCGCTCCCACTTCTTATATTACAAAGACCACTAAAGGCAGAGAGGTATTACTTGGCAGGTTTCGTTCTTCGTCGATTAGGGCTTTCTCTGTTAACCGTCTGGGCAATCTCCGTTATCTCCTTCGGGATAATTCAGTTACCGCCTGGTGACTACATCACATCTTATATTGCCCGTCTTCAAACCCAGGGAGACGTTATATCGGAAGAGGAAGCCGAGACACTTCGGCAGCTATACGGCCTGGACAAGCCATTCCCTGTGCAGTACCTCAGGTGGGCAACTCAGGCGGCACGAGGCAAGTTCGGCCTGGCGTTTGAGTACGATCGACCAGTCTCAGAGGTGATCGGCGACAGGTTGGTGCTCACAGTAGCCCTCACGTTCACATCTATTATCTTTACCTGGATGCTGGCTATTCCCATCGGGCTATATTCCGCAGTAAAACAGTATTCCGTAGGTGATTACGCTTTCACATTTATCGGTTTTATTGGGCTAGCTGTGCCCAATTTCTTGCTGGCGTTGATCGTGCTTTACGGTGGATTCGTCTTCTTCAATGCCAATGTGGGTGGTCTGTTTTCGCCCGAGTATGAACTCGCTCCATACTCCATTGGGAAAGTTCTCGATCTGCTCAACCACCTTTGGATGCCGTCTATCATTCTTGCCATGGCGGGCACAGCCCAGTTAATCAGAGTGTTAAGGGCTAATCTGCTGGATGAGCTTAGAAAACCGTATGTCGTAACAGCCAGAGCCAAGGGCCTGTCGGAGTGGCGGGTTGTTTTCAAATACCCTATGCGAGTAGCGATGAACCCGTTGATAAGCACAATCGGGTACCTGTTGCCGCTTATCGTCTCCGGCAGCATTATCGTGTCTGTAGTCATGAGCCTGCCCACAGTAGGACCGCTGCTGCTGAAGGCCTTGATCGCGCAGGACATGTTCCTGGCAGGTACGATCATAATGATGATCGGCATTTTGACGGTGGTCGGGACATTTATTTCAGACATTCTTTTGGCACTAGTTGATCCTCGAATCAGAGTTGATTCTTAATGGAAAAAGAATCTGCGATAGGCGCGACTCTTACAGAAGCCGCCGACCAGCGGCCAGACGAAGAGCGTATCTACGTTGCGACCCAATGGCAGTTGATGTGGTGGCGGCTCCGTCGACACAAACTCGCCATGGGCGCCGCTGTTGTTTTGATAATTTTCTACCTCTCCGTAATTTTTGCAGACTTCTTGGCTACGTCTGATCCAACGGTGTCGGAGGCGCAGCTCGGGTTGATGTCTCCACAGCAGATACATCTGTTCGATGGATTTAAGCCCGGCCTGTATGTGTATGCGGTAGAGGGCCGGCGCGATCCAGTGAGCTTCAAACGCGTCTATCAGACAAACCCGGACGTGAAGGTGCCAATCGTCTTCTTCGCCAAGGGCTACGAGTACAAAATGTTCGGGTTTATCCCGATGAACCGACATCTGATTGGCACTAAAGATGTACCGGCGGGAGAGGCATTATTCATCCTAGGCACAGACCTGCAGGGACGGGACCTGTGGTCGCGATTGATGCTAGCGACACGGATTTCAATGACTATCGGACTTGTCAGTGTGGTCATGAGCCTGTTCCTAGGCGTGTTGCTAGGTGGTATATCAGGTTATTACGGAGGCTGGATCGACACCGTAATTCAAAGGATCATAGAACTGTTGCGGTCCATTCCTACAATACCTCTATGGATGGGTATCGCGGCCAGCCTGCCTCACGACTGGTCCATTATTAAAATATACTTTGCTATTACCATTATTATCGCCATTATCGGCTGGACAGAGTTGGCAAGGGTGGTTCGTGGGCGTTTCCTCTCTCTTCGTGAAGAGGACTTTGTCACTGCCGCAGAGTTGTCCGGTGCAGGCCAGATGCGAATAATCTTCAGGCATATGGTGCCGTCGTTCCTGAGCCATATTATCGCTGCCACAACCTTGGCGTTTCCCGCTATCATTATTGCCGAGACCTCATTGAGCTTCCTTGGTCTCGGCATGCGACCTCCAGCCATTAGCTGGGGCGTCCTCCTACAGGCAGCTCAACAGGTACAGGCCGTGGCATTGACACCTTGGCTTCTGATACCTGCGATACCCGTGATCCTAGCAGTCTTGGCATTCAACTTCCTGGGAGATGGACTTAGAGATGCAGCCGACCCCTATGGTTAATAAACAGAGAAGCGATGAGCCGTTATTATCGGTGAAAAAT
>CAUZQF010000228.1:0-4490 GCA_963581905.1 Dehalococcoidia bacterium | reverse complement strand
CATAATCGTCTGGCACTGAAGAGAAGCGGGTTGGTTGCGCGCCCCACTCTTCGGCCATTCCTGCCAGCACAAGGCTGTTGAACTCGATGATGTCACCCGGTTTGATGGTGTCGCCGACGTTCACCAGCTCGCTGCCTGTGGGAATGATGGCTACCCTCGGGGAGCGTCTGACAGCAAGCTCACTGAGCCCCGCTGCCGCGCATGCTCCCAGGTCTACGGGGCGCATGATGTGGTTCTCTGGCAGGACCAGTTCTGTGGCTACGATGTCCTCGCCCAGAGGCCGCACGTGCTGGTATGGCGCTGCAGGATCCTGGATTTCTATGGTGGAGCTGTCTATCTCATGGACTACCTCAACCATGATGACGGCGTTGAAGCCATCAGGCATGGGGTCTCCGGTGTCCACCCAAACGGCCTGTTCGTCCACGGTCAAACGTAGCGGCGAAGTCTCCGTCGCGCCGATCGTCTCTGAGGCGCGAACCGCAATGCCGTCCATGGCAGCTGCGTCATAATGTGGAGACGAAATCTTGGCCCAGACGGGATCTGCCGTGACTCGACCTCGGGCGTCCTGTAAAGGTACTGTTTCCGAATCTATGCGGCCCAGGGCACCTGCAGACTCCAGAGCGTCTCGGAACTTGCCCCACGCTTCGTCGAGAGGAATGTCGCTGAGGAAGTAGTTTCGTCCGTGTCGATTCATTTAGCCAGCCTTAACTCCAAGTATCAAATTCCAGAAGCCGTTCAGATCTCATTGTTCGCCTCCACAATTTCATTAATTACAGGAGTGACAGCGTTAATCAGAATAGTAAGGCCCCTGGAAGCCGATTCCCCGAATTATTCATCTAGCCTCGACGAGAGGAAGTGCTGAAAGATATACCGGATCTAGTGTCAAAGGCCCGTGTAGCGGCGACTACTTTTTTTGGGTGAACTTCAGGATGTTAGATCGTTGGCTAACGAAGAAGTGCAGGGCCGCATCTACAGCGAGGGTCTTGGCGTTACCGATTTACCTAGTGTCATTAAGAAGCTAGAGGGTCTTCTAGGAGAAATATTCCGTCATATCAGAATCCGCCATATTTCATAGGTTTTACTAATAGTCCAGGCTAAGCACTTTAAACCACACTTTTCATCCAAGCAATCGAACTGATTTGGATCCACCGAGATTTCTGGAAAGTTAGTTGCCAGGCAGTTGGACTATGGTTGATCCCGCGGTCGTTTTTCTCAAATCAGATCAGCGGTAGATGTGCGCCGAATTTCATTGTGTTTTGTCTCCCTGCCTTGGATAAGCCGCAGTGCAAGTGTTCAATATATTCTGACCGAGACCTCTTCGCCCGCGTAGAGGCCGCCCTTTTCCAGCGGTATTCTGACAACCCCGTCGGCGTGAACCAGAGTGTATATAAGATTTGATTTGCCGAACACAGGCTCTGCTTGTAGGATGCCATTCTTTTCGGACAGGCGCATCTGCACGTAATCTTCTTTGCCCGCTTGCGACGGTATGTCTCGCGTTAACGTCGCCTTCGACGTGGGCAGCGTTGGTGAGTTTACGCAACCGCTCATGTGGTAAATCGCTGGTCTCACAGTGAGGTCGAAAACGACCATAGCCGAAACTGGGTTGCCAGGCAGGCCAATCAGTGGTTTGTCCTTCGCCAGTCCGATAATGGTTGGTTTGCCGGGCCTGATGGAGATTCCGTGAGCAAATATTTTGGAACCGTCTAGGCTTTCAAATACTGATGCGGTCATGTCGCGATTGCTGACTGAGCTTCCTGCCGAGAAGACGACAATGTCCCCTTTGTCCATAGCCTCGACCGCTGCCGTTTTTTGCGCTTCGAAGTCGTCCTCAACCATAGCTATGGGGACCGGTATGCCGCCGCAGTTGGTGACCAGTCCGGCGATTGTGAACGTGTTAATGTCACGTATCTGACCTGGGCCAGGCTTCTTGTCCGGGGTTACTAGTTCATCCCCCGTAGACACGATCGCCACCCGGGGTCTTCTGGCCATTTGGACAGATTGCAGACCTAGGGCCAGCATTCCGCCGATGTCCTGAGGTCTGATGACGTGGCCTTGCGGAAGCACCTGGTCACCTTGGCGGACATCCTCGCCGATCTG
This sequence comes from Dehalococcoidia bacterium, assembly GCA_963581905.1. Classification (GTDB taxonomy): domain Bacteria; phylum Chloroflexota; class Dehalococcoidia; order Lucifugimonadales; family JADFKI01; genus Casp-Chloro-G4. Next base: position 2,393 of record CAUZQF010000228.1, on the reverse strand, counting down.
GACCACGTTCTCGCCCGGAGCGACAGGCCGAAGCACCTCGATGGTTTTGTCGTCTACTCGCTGCGTGCGTTCGATCATGACAACGGCGTCTGCATCTCCGGCCAGCATGCCACCTGTGTATGCCACCGCAGCTTGACCGGTCGCCAGCGTCAGGCTGGTCGCCTGGCCCATAAGCACTTCGCCGATCACTTCGATGTAAGCTGGCATGCCTTCGGATGCGCCGAATGTATCCCTGGCCCGTACCGAAAAGCCATCCATGGTTGATCTGGCGAAAGCGGGAAGGTCTTCCGGAGAAGTTATGTCGTTGGCCGTCACTCGTCCCAGGGAATCGACCGTATCGACAGTCTCCTGCCCTATGTTGACTGGCAGGTGCTTTTTCAGCAGCTGAAATGCCTGGTCAGGTGCGACTACGTTAAAGAATTCAGGCATGAGTACCTTTGGGAAGCATTCTTACGTGTAATGTACACCAATTCGTCATCAGATATGAAAACTGGTTGGCGTTTGGTTTGAGCATATCTGAGCGTAAAAGAAAGGGGCGCGGTAGAGCCGCGCCCCAATTTAATTACTTAACTGACCTTAGTTACCTAAAGCCCTAAGATGTTGCCCTTTTCATCCACGTCCAAAGAGCGAGGTGAACCAGGTAGCCCTGGCATTGTCATTATGTTGCCAGCAATGGGGTAGATGAATCCAGCTCCCACCGACGCGCGAATATCAGACACTTCAAACGTATAGTCCGATGGACGGCCCCGTAGGCGAGGGTTGTGTGAGATCGATAGGTGCGTCTTCGCCATGCACACGGGCATGCTGCCCCAGCCATGACTTTCGTATATCCTAAGCTGTCTGCGTGCCGCCGGTGCCCAGGAGACGTCCTTGGCGTTGTAGACGGTCTTGGCCAGAGCGAGGACCTTGTCTTGAATGGAGTCGTCCTCTGCGTATGCGTATGTAATCTTGGGCGCGTCGCCTTTGGTTGCTTCCATGACGGCTTCGGCCAGTTCCACACCGCCTGCGCCGCCTTCTGTAAACACACGGCTCTCCACCGCCGCGAAGGCACCTGCCTCCTGACAGCCATGCTTTACGATGGCTAGCTCGTCCGCCGTGTCCGTAGGGAACTTGTTCATGGCAACGACCACGGGCAGTCCAAAGCCCTTGATCATGCCAATCAGGTGCACCAGGTTGTCCATGCCTTTACGAACGGCGTCTTCGTTTGGAGTGGCCAGGTCGCTTCGCCTAACCCCGCCGTGGGACTTGAGGGCGCGAATGGATGCGACTATGACTGCGCCGCTGGGCTCCAGACCGCTGAATCGAGCCTTGATGTGCATGAACTTCTCGAAGCCGAGGTCGGCACCGAAGCCAGCCTCGGTCAGGACGTAGTCGGCGTAGCTCAGCGCAACCTTGTCGCCAAGTACGGAGCTGCAGCCGTGGGCAATATTTCCGAAGGGACCGGCGTGCATAATCACCGCCTGGCCTTCGGTAGTCTGAACGATGTTGGGCTGAATAGCTGTTCTTAGCAGCGACATCATGGACCCGACGGCGTCTACATCGTCGGCCGTGACAGGCTTGCCGTCTTGGGTGAAGCCAACGACCATCTTGCTCAGCCGTTCTCTCAAGTTCTGAAGTCCGGTGCAGAGCGCCAGAACGGCCATTATCTCTGAGGCCGCGACGATGTCGAAGCCAGACTCGCGCATGGGAGCGTTGGCTGATCCACCCACGCCAGTCACGATTGAGCGTAGTGCGCGGTCCTCTACATCTGTGACGCGACGCCATGTGATGCCTGTAGCGCCGAAGCCAGGAATCGTGCCTCGCTGTGCAACGTTGTCAGTAAGTACTGCCAGCAGGTTGTGAGCAGACGCGACGGCGTGGGCGTCACCTGTGAAGTGAATGTTCACCTCATCGTCAGGCTCGATCAGCGCTAGGCCGCCACCACTTCCTCCGCCCTTGATTCCGAAGATAGGGCCTAGAGAGGGTTCTCGTAGCGTGGCCACGACGTTCTTGCCAAGCCTGCCAAAACCCTGGGTCATGCCCACCACAGTGGTGGTTTTGCCCTCGCCAGCGGGGGTGGGTGTAATGCCGGTTACAACTATCAGCTTGCCCTGCTTGCCACCCTCTTTAATGGCATCCAGAGGAATTTTTGCCTTATAGTGACCGTAGGGAATGATGGTATTTGGACCTAGTCCCAGGTCCGCTGCTACATCCGCAATTGGTCGCATCTAGTCAGCCTCCGATAAACGATGGCTCCGCCTGCACATGTTCTGTGGAAATCAGTGGAGGAGCCGCCTTAAAATCTGGCCAAATTAGCCGAGGGAATTGTAGCACAAGGGTTGGATATTCGGCCAAACACCACTGGGCAGCCCTTGGTTATGCTAAAGACTCTGATAGACAACTTGCGTCCGTAC
>CAUZQF010000227.1:0-4504 GCA_963581905.1 Dehalococcoidia bacterium | reverse complement strand
TATGCTCACCTAGACCGCATCCACGCCGTCCGATGCCGTATTCATCGCGTCGGTCATCACGTCTACGATGCCCTGTTCTCGAACGTTGCGGGCTGTCATCATGTTCAGGTTGTGTTCGCGTTTGAGCTGGAACTGGTCGACTGTTACCGGACTGTTTAGTCCAATCCAAGCCAGGTTCTTGTAAGCAATAGCGGGGTTCTCGCTGATGCGGCGCACCATGGTACCGTGGTGATATCGCCCGTCCAGCGCATTATCGTCATTAAAATCGGTATGCGCGTCTATGTGAATGAACCCCAGGCGCACGCCTTCTTTTCTCTCCGCCATTCCCTTGGCAAAACCCTCAAAGGACGGGTACGCCACATAGTGGTCACCGCCCATGACTACGGGGAAGCCGCCTCTTCTGACGACCTCAGCGACACCCTGCGTCACCGACTCTGTGGTCTTCATCAGGTCTGTCGGATAGATGTTGAAGTCGCCCATATCTCCAATGTTGGGCGTGTCCTTTAGTCTCAGCGCAACCTCGGAATCCAGATCGACCCTAGTCTTGTCCGGGGCCAGATCGTAGCCAGTACGGAAGAACATGGATGCCTCGCGAATTGCCCTGGGACCGAATCGCGCTCCTTGCCTCCCGCCACAGATGCCGTTATCGATCGGCACACCAGTTACGACAGCAGTGCACTCCTTAATATCCTCAAACTCAATCGGCGGCAGCCTAAAAAAGGAAACCAGGCCGCCGTAATAAGGAATTACATCTCTCGTGGCAATCCGAAGAACTCATGACGCTACTCCGTGAATATGCTATTCAGTCTCGTTAGCTACCGTGTCAGCAGTAGCCTAAAATTTAAAAAAGGCCTTCAGGCTCTAAGCCCAGGAAGTGAGCTCCGGCAACGTCGAAATGCATCATGCGTCCCTGACCCTGCTGGCTCATGACGTTGGCGTCCTGGAACTGTCGTTGAAGAGGGCTGTTCTCGAAAATGGCGTCGGAGCCACCCAGGTTGTAGGCGATATTTACGATCTCGCACGACGTTCGTATGGAGTGCGTCGCTGCCAAACGCAGGTCGATGCGGTCATCCAGCGTCAGGGTACCGCGTTCGCAAGCGCTGGTCCAGATTGCGTCGATGGCCTCACTAAGGTAAGCACGACAGGAGCGCCACATGCCCTCAGCCTGTCCTAACTGACGCTGCATCGTAGACATATCTCGAAGTCGTGTTGAGCCGTATGCGGGCGTCTTGGTCACCGCAAGTTCAATTATGGCGTCTAGGCTAGCACGAGCGTTACCCAGAGCCACCGTCGCAAATCCAGCGCCGAAAGTCAGCACCGTGGGTATGGCGTAGACCGGTCCGCGCACCCGTGAGGGGTCCGATGAGCTGTAGCTGTGGTCCGACAGTACGAAGACGTCATCTACTTCGAAGCTGAAGCTGCCGGTACCGCGAAGTCCACGCACGTCCCAGACATCATCGACTTTGACCTGTTCTTTGGGCAGCAGGAAAATCCTGGCATCTTTTCTCGAAGTAATACTGTCCTGTTCATGACTGTCCCTGGTTACGGGGGCAATGGCTGCCACCCACGTCGCGTGACGTATACCGCTGCTGAAGTTCCAGCGTCCGGAGAGCGTATAGCCGCCATCTACCTGCACTGCCTTGGCAGACGAGGTCGGTGGGCCGTTGGTCATGACAGCGCGCTGCTCTTTCCAAATCTCCTTGGCCACGACTTCGGGCATTCGCACAGAGTTGGTGGCAAGAATGTTGTTCTGGTTCATGCACCAGGCCGTGCTGCTATCGGCCTGACCCATGTATTGGATTATCTTGAGAAAACCCATGAAGTTCAGCTCTGCCCCACCGAAGCTCTTCGGTAGGAGTAGTCGGAACATTCCTTTGTCGGCAATTTCTTGTACTAATGGAGGTGGTATTTCCCGATTGTTGTGAATCTGGCTGGACGCTGCCTTCACTTTGGGAAACAGCTCCTCGGCCACCTTCATATAATGTTCGAAATCACCAGACACTTCTGTCATTCCTATTGCATCTCCTGTAAATCGGTTCAAGATACTGGTCGCTTAACGTGCCAAAAAGGGCAGGGCACCGCTGCAATTAGTTCTAAGCAATATAGGGGCTCCAATAGCGGATTATAGGCACAGAGGTTCTGCGGGGCAAGTCCGTTGTCGCGCAGGCAAGCTTTGCATGAAGCCTCTAAGCTCCTGCTAGAGCGTCCCTGAAACAATCCACCAGCATCTGATTGGATTGCCTCAAGAGAGTCGTGTTCACGGTGAGCCTTGTCACCCTGACTGCGCCCTCGTCTGGAGACAGAAACACGTCTCTGTCCCACAGTCCGCTTACCAGACGCTGTTCAATAGCCTCGGACTCTAAGGCTATGGGGAAGATGTTAGAGCCGTTAGTCAGCTCCGTTATCTCTATGCCTTGAAGCTGATTCAACCTGCTGAATAGGTCGTGGGCTTGGGCAATAGATTCGTTGAAGCGCGCTTGAAAGCCAATGGACCCTTGAAGGGCCAGGGCCGCTGCCATGTACGCAGACGATAGCGCGCCACCGAACATCCGCCTTTCGTGGTACATGTCTCTAAGCCGGTCAGCGTCGCCAGCGAGAATTCCACCAAACGGAGCACCGAAATACTTATATAGCGATACGTAAACCGTATCGAAAATCTGGGAGTACTGCTTCGGGTCAATGCCTGTGGCCGCCGTCATCATGTACAGTCGTGCGCCATCGAGGTGAGTCCCGATCTCTTGCTCTCGGCAGTACTCGGTGATGGCCCGCATCTCTTCCAGCGACATGACCTGTCCCATCTGCCGCCGGACAGGACTCTCGATCATCATGGCACCAATGGGATTATCCACACGTCCGGCCTGGGACTCGGTGGCCGCCTTCCGGACTTCTTCTAATGTAAAGTGGGCGTGATTTCTGGCCAGGGGTATGAGATTGATTCCGCTCAGTTTGGTCGCACAATCGCCGGTGTCTTGATACAGATGGCTCTGTTCCTGAACCAGTGCCCGGCGCTTGCCTTCGCACAGAGAGCGTATGGCCATGTGATTGGCCAGCGTCCCTGTGGGAAAGAATACCGCAGCTTCCTTGCCCAGCATCTCTGCGAATCGCTCCTCCAAGGCCGCCACGCTACCGCCTCTGGCGTAGGAGTCTGGCTGCAACAGTCCGGCTTTGTAGGCCGTGGACAGGTTCTTCAGCAGTTGCTCAGGCGACTGGGGTTCGCCGTCGCCTTTGAATACGACAGAGTTTTCTGTGTATTGCGGAGTAAGTGGGATATCTGACTTAGATTGAGTTTTGTTGGATAGAATAGGGTGCATCACGCTCGCTCGCATTGCTCATTGTTGGGCCAATGCGAGCGATTTTATCACGTTGGCTGTCTTACACCGCAGCAGGCTGGAAAATACAGAAAGGCTCAGCGGCAAAGAGGTCGCCCGTGACGCCGTAGGCACGCGCACGACAGCCACCACATATGACATTAAACGGGCATTCGCCGCACTTGCCTTTTAGCTCGCCGGGGTCCCGCAGAGACTTGAACAGATCGGAATCGCGATAGATTTCTACTACAGAGTCACGTCTTGCGTTGCCTGCGGATATCGGCAGGAAGCCGCTCGGGTATATCTCGCTCAGATGAGATATGAACAGAATGCCCTTGCCGTCGTTGCTCGCCACTCCTCTGTATAACTTCTTCACCGTGTCGGAAGTGAGCGACGACATGTCCTGTCCAAGTTCTTGAAGCTTTTCCTGGACCTTCGCACGCGCCTGTAGTGCATGGCCAAAGTCGTCTTGATCTGCATAGGAGCGCTCTTGGACTTCTGAATCAGCCAGTGAAATAGCCGTTCGTGTTCGTCTGTGGAAATGGCGTCCGATGTTTTCGCTCGGCCCGTGGGCACAAGTAAGAAGACGTCCCTCACATCTGCGCCAGAGGACGCAACCAGCGCCTCTATGACGGGCAGATCCTTGACCGAATGATTGCTGACGGTGGTGTTAACCTGAAACGAAAGTCCCACCTCCCTGGCGTCTGACATGGCCTCTAGCGTGCGAATGAATGAGCCATAGACGCTACGGAACTGGTCTCGGTAGATGGCTTCCCAACTCCTGTTGGGGTAGAAGGCGAGAGGGTTGTCGACCGAATCTATGGACTGTAGAAACGCCACCCTTTCAAATGCCATGGCCGCCGCCACTGAGGCTACCGTAGCCCCGCTTATTTTTAAGAACCCGCGGCGCGAGATGTTGAAGTTCAATCCATTATTGTGATCGGTCATATTTCCGCTCCCATACATTGGTCTGAAATTTGACTCGAATTGTCCTTACGTGCGCCACAATTTTCGGCGCTGTCACTGTTGCACGTAAAAGAAGTTAACCTTCAGGACATGAAGAAAGCGGGAGGTTTCGTCATTGGGTGTGAGGTTCTTGTGAAGATTTGCACATAGTCTTTGAGGTGGTGCATTGACGGAGACTATGACGTAACATTGTGATCGTCTGGGTCGGGCCCGTAAGCACGTCAACCAGA
>CAUZQF010000226.1:0-4520 GCA_963581905.1 Dehalococcoidia bacterium | reverse complement strand
CCTCAGGCACGATGCCGTTGAATCGCATTGGTGAGCTGGCGTTGCCGCGCAGGCCGATGCCGTTCCACTCCTCCAATAGCTCGAACTCGATCTGGTCACGTTCGACAAAGAGAAGGCTCGTCTGGTCAGCCGTGGCGTCCTCGCTCATGCGGCACAGGAAGAAGTAGTGAGTCGCCTTGTCGGACGACGTCACGTAGGACTTGCGCACGTTGTCGATCTGGTAACCGCCGGAGACCTTTTTGACAGCCGCGAACTCTCGGTTCGTGGTCCAGTTATCGCCGTCTCGCCACGTCTCAGAACCTGCCACCGTGGTGAAGACCTCGCCTCTGGCCATAGGCTTCACGAAGTGCTCAATCTGGTAGTCGGTCGGCATTCGGTTGATGACTTCAGAGGCCTCCAGGTGCATCTTGTAGCACATGGCGGTGGAGGGACATCTCTTGGCCAGCTCTTCTACGACTAGCACTGTGCTCAGGAGGTCGGCACCCTGGCCGCCGTACTGCTTGTCAACTCGCAGCGACCAGAACCCTGCGTCCCTTAAAACGTCTAGGGATTCCTGAGGGTACTTGCGCTCTCGGTCCGTCTGCTCTGCGCGGGGCGCCAACTCTTTTTCGGCGATCTCGGCTGCCCGATCCTTCCAGTCTTGCTGCTCTTTGGTCAGTGGGAAGTAGCTCATAGTGGCTGTCTCCAGCGGATGTTTCGAATATTTCGAATGGCACACAGGATAGCATAGCGAGCTTGTAGGCCGAGGATATTCTTGTCAGAGGTTCTGCGAAAGAGCGGGCCGAGCTGGGCTGCCTTAGATGGCCCTTGATTCGGTAAGAGACGTATGCGACCGCTGGCAGGAGTCCAACCAACGCACAGAGTGATCTTGCGCTATGAGGCAGCTCTGGCGAACCTTGATAAGCCGCCACGTAGATTCCGTATGCTGTGAAGTTAGCGATTAGGAGTCCGGCTATTGCCAAGTTGCCAGATACGAAAAGCATCTTGCCTAGCCTACCCGGTGAGATCAGGAACCCATCAAAGGGCAACTGAAATCTTCTCAGGCTATGGCTCAAGGCAGCGTCAGTTACTAAAAAGGCAGAGGTGAAAAGAGTGGTTTCTCCCCAAGCCCTGATAGAAGAGTGCTCTGCCAAAGGGACCCAAGAGCCGCCGTAGACAACCGCGACCACGGCGAACAGGCCTAGTCCCATCTGCAGCTTAACCACTGTTGGAAAACTATTGTGGCCTAAGGCGAAGCGATGATGCCGTCCCCGGAAACGGTCCGCGGCGATTCGTTGAAGCATGGAATCGAATGGCCCAACCAACTTAACTCTCGCTCTGATTAGGGCGAACACTACGCCATGTTACGCCATGTTACGCAATGTAAGTGCCTGGTCATGAGGAAGTCATGATGATCTCGGCACGGTCAAAAGTCGATCGAAAATTGGAGACTTGAACTGTTGGCCTAATTTAGTAAAATGCGCCGTAGGTCAAAGGTACTTAGAAGTTCAACTTGGAGATAATTTATGACGGTACGTGGCAAAGCAGCAATTGTTGGTATAGGAGAAGTGCCGACCAAACGAGTGCGGCCAGACAGGACCATGTACGGCCTTTGTGCAGAAGCAGCGCAATTGGCCCTTGAAGATGCAGGCCTAACAAAGGCCGACATCAATGGTCTTGTAACAGACGGTGGCTACGGCACTCCCGCCGCCATGGCCGAGTATTTCGACATCAAGCCGAGATTTGCTACGGGCGTGTCCATGCAAGGGGCCAGCGGAGCTACGGCCACAGTGGCAGCGACGCTTGCCATCAACGGCGGGCTCTGCGACACCGTCCTGGTGGTCATGGGCAACTCCCGCGAATACAGGGCCAGCATGGGAACACCAGCGCCAGGCGTTCGCTCCGAATGGGAGGAGCCGTACGGCATGGCTCCGGGAGCTAACACGGGCTATGGCCTGATGTACCAGCGTCACATGCACGAGTACGGCACCACAGAAGAGCAGTTGGCCAAAGTCTCGGTTAACCAGCGATTCAATGCCCTGACCAATGAGAACGCGGTCTTTTTCGGGCAGACCATTACCGTCGACGATGTGATGAGCTCTCGATACATCAATCGTCCGCTAAAACTACTAGAGTCGGTTATGCCCTGCGATGGTGCGGCTGCGCTGATCATCACCACGCCGGAGCGAGCCAAGACTCTGCGAAACAGGCCAGCCTACATTCTGGGTGTCGGCATGGAGCAGGCGGAGCTGAACATATGGCAGCGCGACGATATCACTGTTACGCCAGTTGTAGGGTCATCATCGCGGGCCTTCGCCATGGCTGGTTACGAGCCGTCCGATATGGAGTTCGCTGAATTCTACGACTGATACACCATTCTCGTGGCCGTGTGCCTCGAAGATGCCGGGTTCGTAAAGAAGGGTGAGATTGGCCCATTTTTCGAGTCTACTGACACTACTTATAAGGGAACATTCCCCGTCAATACGGATGGAGGGCAGCTCTCCGGTGGACAGCCGGGACTGGCGGGAGGCTTTCGCCACGTTGTTGAGGGGGCGCGCCAGATCATGGGCAAGGCTGGCGGACGGCAGGTGCCCAAAAACGACTTATGCATGGTGAATGGTTGAGGCGGTACGGCGAGCGAAATGTGCTCGCTGGTTCTCGGGTCCGAGAACACACTCTAAGCCTCTACAAAATCCGAAATTAAAATTGCAAAGGTCAACAAATGACGTCTGAATATACGAAGCCATTGCCGGTCGCTGCCAACCCAGACCACACACAGCCGTTTTGGGATGCGACCAAGAGCCACAAGCTGCTATTGCCTCGATGCAATGCCTGCTCTCACTCGTTCTTCTACCCCAGGGAGAGGTGCCCCCGTTGCCTATCTGGCGATCTGTCCTGGGTAGAATCCGAAGGCAAAGGGAAAGTGTACTCGTTTACGGTGATCCAGCAGCCTGTGGATAAGGCGTTCATGGAAGACATCCCTTACATATATGCAATCATCCAGTTGGATGAAGGGCCGCGCATGATCTCTAATGTCACCGACTGCGCCATCGAGGACGTTCGCATCGATATGGCCGTGATAGTCGCCTTCGATGATGTTACGTCGGATGTGACGCTGGTGAAATTCAGGCCGGCATAGGGCCTAGAGAGACATCTGCTCTGTCCAGTCCAGAAACGGCAGCGAGTCTACCAGCAGAAACTGAAACCCGGCCTGCCCTGCAAAGTACTCGTCCATGTCGGTGTCTCCGATGTGCAGAAAGCTGGCGGCGTTGAACTCGGCCTTCACGTCGTCCAATCGGTTCTTCACCACTGTGAAGTCCACTTTCATGTCATGCTTGTCCCACATCTGCTGCTGGTAGCTTACCGGCCTATCAGAGCAGCTGCCCACCCATAGTCCCATGGCTTGGACCTTCCTAACCATCTCCATGGTGATGCTGCCTCTGGGGTCACCAAACTCCAGCGTTCCATCGATGTCAAAGCTAACCAGATCAACCCTCTTTGTCCCGTCCGGCAATATGAGTTCTCCTAAATCAGATCGTGTTCTTGAAATATCCTGTTCTTAACGAAGCTTACCGTAGACCTTATCTGGTGACACGAGCACTACAACCGCCTTCTGGTCGATCATAGCCTGGTCGAATTCGTCCCAATTGGGGTGCTCCGTGGCACTGCATGCCATGTAGACGTCCCGCATCATCTGGCGCATCTCTTCCGCATTTGTGTTGCCGTAGTCGTACAGTTGCGCCTGCCCTTCAACGACGGCGTAGTTGCGCCAGTCGTCGTCGACGCACAGCACTGTGCAGGTGGGGTCGCGCCGTAGGTTTCTCACCTTCACCGACTTCGCGTAGACAGATACGAACGCCGCCTTGCTCTGAAACGCGCCGCACGCCACGATGCTGGAGTGTGTCGCGCCATTGCCTCGTCGGGTGCCGATGACGCCTCTGTGGTGAGTCTCCATAAACGGCGTTGCATCTTCGAAGTTCATTGGCGGCTCCTATCCTGACTATTCACGGGAAGTATAGTTTCCGGCGTGATTATACTCTTGACACGCCCACGATGTTGGGTATGGTCACTGGCAGGCCAACGGACAGGTCAAAGGAGCGCATCTCGACTTCTTTAAAACCGGCATCCCGTATCGATGCGGTAAGGTCTCGGTTGAGATTGCAGCCAGTGGTGAGGAATTTCCAGGTCGGGTTGAGCTTGTTTTGCCACCAGTGCCCTGCCCTTCGCGGAGAGACAACATGCTCGTAAAAAAAGAAAGCACCGCCCGGTCTGAGAACTCGTCGCGCCTCTCGAATCACGCTGTCGTGGTCGCTAACCATGCACAGGACCAGCGTCGTGATTACGCAGTCGAAGCTCTCGTCTGGAAAAGGCAGCGTCTCGCCTGCCTCCTGGACGATCGTCACGTCGCGACCGAGTTTCGAGGCGGTGCGCATCAGCTTCTTCACCATGTACTTGTCTGGCTCGATGAAGGTCAGCCTGGTGTCCGCCGGGAAATAAGGAATGTTGGCCCCTGTGCCTCCGCCGATCTCCAGCACGTCGCC
>CAUZQF010000225.1:0-4539 GCA_963581905.1 Dehalococcoidia bacterium | reverse complement strand
AGGCATATTCATCGATGAGATGAACGCCATGGCTAGTGAGGCCGAACCCAGCCTCGCTTACAGCCGAGGGTCACACATGGTGCTGGACAGAAGGCTGCTTCCTGGGAAGAGCGCGCTGGTGATACCGTCCACAAAGGACGGTCGAGTGCTGTTTGCCATCCCCTGGCACGGCATGGTCCTGGCTGGCACCACAGATATACCGGTGCAGAAGCCCGAATCCTCTCCGGTGCCTACGGCCGATGAGGTGGACTTTCTACTGACTCACCTGGATGAGTACCTAGTGGAGAAGCCGACCTACGCCGATGTCAAGAGCATCTTCGCGGGCATCCGTCCGCTGCTGGCAGACTCCAGGCATGCGAAGACCTCGTCTCTTTCCAGAAGCCACGCCGTCTTCACATCGGAAGAGAGCCTGGTGTCAGTGGCAGGCGGCAAGTGGACAACATACCGCCAGATGGCAGAGGACACTATAGATCAAGCATCCGCAGTGGCGGGTCTGGAGCAGCGCCGGTGTGCGACCAGAGACCTGCCTTTGTCTGGCGCGGATGCATCCGCGGAAGGGGTCGAAGCCGACGATCTGGGTTTCGACGCCAAGCTGCTGACCCAGTTAGAGGCTGAATCACCGGGCTGGAAAGAACTGATACACCCTAATTTGCCTTACAAGAAAAGCCATATCGTTCACGCCGTTCGCAGCGAGATGGCCCTGACTCTTGAAGACGTGCTGTCCCGGCGCACTCGCTCTCTGCTTCTCGACGCCCAGGCAAGCCTTGAATGCGCCCCTGTTGTTGCGGTGATAATGGCAACTGAGCTTGGCAGAGACCAGTCATGGGTTCAGGACCAGATAAAAACCCACTCGCTGGTGGCCCGAAATTACCTAATGCCGCAATAAGCTGGCAGGCATCTGAAACAATATCACTGATTTGACCACTACAGACATATGAGATTTTCCTGGATACTTACTATTTTAGCGACCTCTTTTCTTGTCCTGTTGGCCTGCCAAACATCTGCGCCCTCGGCTACAAAAGCCCTTCCCACGGCGTCGGCCCAGCCAGCCACGCAATCAACGGCTTTGGCAACGGCAACGACAACAACACCTGCGCCAACTAGGACTGCAACCGTGCCTGCCACCCCAACGCCGACGAGCACTCCCGGCAGGACGGCAACTCCAACGTCAGTCCACGCCCCTACTCCCACGGCAGAAGCAACAGCCACATCGCCAACAGTCTCTGTCCCAACCACCATCGCGCCACCACCTGACCAGACAGACGGCCCGGCGGTCACAATCGGAGGCATTCGCTTCAGCGCAGAGATCGCCAACACGTCTCCCCTGCGCACCAGAGGCCTGTCAGGCAGACCAAGCCTCCCTTCCGACACCGGAATGCTCTTCATCTTCGACAGCGGCCAGGCGTCCAACTTCTGGATGAATGAGATGCAGTTCCCTCTAGACTTCGTGTGGGTTGGCGCAGACTGCACAGTAGTGGACATTACAGAAGACGTTCCCAATCCAGAATCGCCTAGCTCGCCGTTGCCGCTATACGCCTCAAGCCAGCCAGCTGCCTTCAACTTCGAAATCAACGCCGGGCTGGCCAAGGAGTTGGGACTGGCAACTGGTGACGATGTGCGCTTCAATAACATAGACGTACAAGGCGCACACTGTTGAGCAACGAATGACATCAAACACTGACAATCTAAGAATCGTCTTCATGGGCACGCCTCAGTTGGCTGTGCCGGTGCTGAAGGCACTGGTGGGGGCCGGGCATAACCTGGTGGGAGTGTATAGCCGGCCAGACCGGCAGTCAGGCCGAGGCAAGCGTATGCAACAGACGCCGGTGAAAGAGGCGGCCCTCGAGCTTGAGCTACCTGTGTTCCAGCCAGCATCTCTACGACGAGACGAAGCAGCCCGCAACGAGCTATCTGACCTGCAGCCTGACCTCATCGTGATTGCGGCATACGGCCTGTTTCTTCCGGAAGAGACCTTTAGCCTGCCGCGACTCAAGACGCTCAACGTACATCCATCGCTCTTGCCGAGATACCGCGGGCCGTCACCTGTCTCCACAGCTATCCTCAATGGCGACGCCGAGACGGGCGTGACCCTGATTCAGCTAGACGAAGGCATGGATTCGGGACCTATCGTGGCGCAGCTAACGACCGATATAGGCCCGGACGAGGCCTGCGACGTGCTCGCCGACCGCCTTTTTCAAATGGGTTCTAAACTGCTTGTCGATATTATTCCCGCGTGGTCCAGGGGCGAGATAAGCCCGGAACCGCAAGATGAATCGAAGGTTACAATCACCTCAAGGCTATCTCGCGAAGACGGCCTTATAGACTGGTCCGGCTCTGCAGAATCCATTGCACGAAAGATTCGTGCGTACCATCCGTGGCCCGGCACCCACACAACCTGGCAAGGCAAGACGGTCAAGATCATCTCTGGTAAGAGCATATCTTCATCATTCCCGGAGCCTCCGGGCACTGTCGTGTCTCTGGACGACGGCACTGGAGTCACCACCGGCGACGGCCTGTTAGTTCTGGACACCCTTCAGATGGAAGGAAGGCGTTCAACCACGGCTTCGGACTTCGTTCAGGGCTATAAGGACTTCGTAGGCTCACGTCTGGGCCTGTAGTGCTATAATCCCGGCATCATTCAAATACTTCGCAATTTGCGGTTCACGGGCTCGCAGGCAACGGGTTGTTGCCGTGACTTCAGGTCCCATTAATAGCATGTGAATTGCTCGCAATTCGAAAAGTTCGAAAAGTTGGAGGGCGCATGGATAAGGCACTGGCAGGCGTAAAGATTCTTGATATGAGCAGGGTCCAGGCCGGACCATCTTGCGCGCAGCTTCTGGCCTTTCTAGGCGCTGACGTCATTAAGGTCGAGGACACCGACGGCGGAGATCGCACTCGCTGGGACATGGCCCACCAGGAGGGCGTCGACAGCGTCTACTTCACCATCTTCAACAACAACAAGCGGGCCATCACGCTCAACCTCAAGACAGACAAGGGCCAGGAGCTTTTCAAGAGGCTGGTGCCTTGGGCAGATATTGTTTTAGAGAACTACTCCAAAGGCGTCATGGAGCGACTCGGTCTCGGTTTCGACGTCTTGAAAGAGCTCAACCCCCAGGTAATTCACGCCAGCATCAAGGGCTTCGGCGAGTACGGGCCATACAGCGAATATAAGAGCTTCGAAACGGCGGCGCAGGCCACCAGCGGCCTCATGGCTTCCAACGGCTACCCGGACGGCCCACCGCTATCGGTGTCCGTCGGCGGCGGCGACTCCGGCACGGGTCTGCACATGGCTATCGGGATTTTGGCGGCGCTACGCCAGCGCGACCAGACCGGTCACGGCCAGCATGTCGAGGTGGCGATGCAGGACGGGCTGGTGAACCTCATGCGCATTCGCCTGATTCGCAGCCTCAACTCCGACAAGCCCAACGTGCGGCCCGGCCACCTGGGCTGGAGCGGCATTCCTAACGTGTTCAAGTCAGCCCCTGGCGGCTCCGACGACTACGTTATGGTGCACATTCGAGGGCAGGCCTGGGAGACGGCCCTGGCGTTGATCGGCCGGGAGGACCTGATCGGCGATGAGCGCTACGAGACGGACGAGGCCCGCGCCGAGCATGCTGACGAGGTCACGAAGATCATGACAGACTGGACGTCTCAGCGCACCAAGTACGAGGCTTTTCATGCGCTGGCTCCGGCAGGGATCTGGTGCGGACCTGTGATCGCCCCCGAAGAGGTATTGACCAACGATCAGCTTATCGCGAGAGAGATGATTGTCGAGGTGCACGACGAGGCAAGAGGCGACTACAAGATGATCGGCTGTCCCATCAAGATGGATGATTCGCCGCCGGAGGTTACGCCTGCCCCTCGCTACAGCGAGCACACCGACGCCATTCTTTCCGAGATGCTAAACGTGTCCGACGCCGAGCTCTCAGACCTAAGGGCCGACGGGGTGATTGTTTAGAGAGACTATTACGCCAGCCTCACCACTTGCCCTCGACAGGCACGGCCTCGTTTTCGCCGGGCCAGGGCGGCATGGTGGTGATGACTATGCACAGCGGTTTGTCGCCGGTGTTTCGGAACTGGAAATGCGTCCCAACCTCGATGCTCAGTGATAGGCCTGGGCTTGCGTCCACCACGCTGTCCTCAGCCTCGCGCTTCCGCCAGACCTGCCCGCGCCCGCTAACGACGTACCATACCTCATCCACAGTGCAGTGTGTTACAGCCATAGAGGTGGCGCCTTCCGGTAAGGTGCAGTGGGCCATGCTCCCTCCAGAGACCCGCACAAGCTCTCGAATCTCCGAGCCGTCTGGGGCCAGGACGGTGTATTCAATTGGCAATTTTCTAATATTCAATCGATTTCCCGCTAAGTACCTTTATTATCGACCGGCCCTTCAACAAGCTCAGGACGAACGAAATTTTAACTAAAAGCCTATGACATAAGTAACAAGATGGTTTCGCAGTTTGGAATTAGCCCGACCGGAACATTCCAAGTATTGCGCCAGTCATTGCAATATCGGAAACGCTAATTATTCAAAATTTATC